>JANPKE010000257.1:0-6830 GCA_031425875.1 Nitrospirota bacterium | reverse complement strand
AGAGGTCGGCTATCGTGCGTCCTCGTTTGAGTTGCTCTCGAGTATCTTCACGGCGCCGGGGTTTGCGGATGAAGTGATTCATGTCTACAAGGCCACTGGTCTGATACCAGGACGTCAGCAGCTGGATCAAGACGAAGTGCTGGAGATTGTCGAGATGCCATTGGAACAAGCAATCAGGAGGATTCAGGATGGCACAATCCGAGATGGGAAAACGATTGTTGGATTACAAGCGGTCTATATCGGAAGGCTAAAAACAACCTGAGGGCACTCCACAAAAAGAAGTGGAAGTGCCCCCCAGCTCAGCCTCATCAAACTGAAGCTTACTTTCCGCCCTTCTCGTCCTTCTTCTCGCCAAAGGTGTCCGCGTGGCCACCTTTCTTTTCCTCTTTCTTTTCGCCAAACGTGTCGGCATGACCGCCCTTCTTATCCTTCTTCTCTTCAGCCATCACCACGTGGCCGCCCTTCTTCTCTTCCTTTTTCTCGCCGGCGAACGCTGGTGCACTGAAGGTCACTGCCACTGCCACTGCCATGATTGCCATCAACATGCTCTTCATAATCCGTTACCTCCTTGAAGTAGTTTGTATCAACGATTCAGTACCTGCCGAGGTGAATCAGCAAGCTTGGTGCCACCCTTTCTTTTTCCACCTGACGGCTCTATAACGTTTTGGAATCATGCATTTTTATTGGAGTATCTCAGTCCTTCTCGAGTCGTTCCCGTGAATTTCTGAGGCAGGATTCTTGGGGCAGAATGGAGCCGATCCTCACTAAACCGCCTCAAGTCGCCTTGCCGAAATTCTGGCGAATCTATCGTATTTCACAGTAAGACAGAATCGTGTTATCTTCCGTCCCTTAGCTAGGAATATTGTTCTTGCCACTAGAGCTCTTTGTATTGCGTGTGCAAATGCTAGGTGTTTGGAAAGGGAAATCCTGGTCAACATGTCGTGCCGCTGACCGCTCCCATCGATCTTCACAAAAGGAGAATTGTACCGATGTTACTCAAGGGTAAAAAAGGACTCGTCATCGGTGTGGCCAACAAGCACAGCATCGCCTGGGCCATCGCCCAATCGGTGGCCGGCCAGGGAGCGCAGCTCCTTTTCAACTATCAAAACGAACGGCTGAAGCAAAACGTAGAGGAGCTGGCTGCTACCTTACCCGGCGCGAAAGCCTTTCCATGCGATGTGAGCAACGACGGAGAGATTACGTCGCTCATGCAGCAGGTTCAGAAGGAAGTCGGTCAGATCGATTTTCTTGTCCACTCTCTGGCGTTCGCGCCTCGAGAAGAGCTGAGCGGACAATTTGTGAATACCAGTCGACAAGGGTTTGCAATGGCGCTCGACATCAGCGCCTATTCGCTCGTGGCCGTCACCAGGGCCGCCTTGCCGTTGATGACCGCCGGAGGCTCCATCGTCACTCTCACCTATCTGGGGAGCGAGCGCGTTGTACCTCATTATAACGTCATGGGTGTTGCCAAAGCCGCTCTTGAAGCCTCGGTCCGGTACTTGGCGTATGACCTCGGTCCTCAGAATGTCCGGGTGAATGCCATCTCCGCAGGGCCGATTAAGACCCTTGCCGCGCGTGGGGTCTCGGGCATTTCTAAGATGGTCGATCTGCATAGGGAATTTGCGCCCCTCCGCCGTCCAACCGAACAGGGTGAGGTCGGCGACACGGCCTTGTTCCTGGTCAGCTCGTTGGGACGGGGTATTACCGGTGAAGTGATCTATGTGGATGGCGGATTCAATATTCTGGGCATGATGGCTCCCGGTGAACAGGCGAGCTCCTGACCCATCGGCCGGCGACCGAAGACCAGTGTCGAATCCAGACGACTTGATGAAGGCACCTCGCACCTTCTCTGTTCACAGGTTGGCCGTCACATGTCCATCAGTCAGTCGTCCCTGTTCCGGGGATGAATCGAGTGCGATGAAGAAAAGATTAATTGTTTAACCAGTTGTACATGCATCCGCACAGGTACCCGGTGGCACCCTGTTTGCTATCACGTCAGCCGGTTACCCAAGCGGTGCCGTTTTTCTCCTTGGATGTCTGAATGATAAGGATTAACACTGTGATCCTGGTGGGGATTGTGGCAAGTAGCGTGTTCTGCCTCCCCCTACCGTCTTCAGCGCTGGAGTCAGGCGAGCATCTAACCAAACAAGCTCTGGATGAATGTCATCGCGGGAGACTGGCCATTGATCGTGCGACACGCTTTGCCCATTTTCACCAGGGACAGATTGTGGGGGAGCGCGCGGTAGCTGTAGATGAGGGAAGTGCCGATGCCCACTTTGCGTTATTCTGCAATCTAGGAGAGCTGCTTCGTGTCGATGGAGAATCCCTCACCTCGCTCTTTGGGCTCCGCCGCATGATGAATGAACTCAACCGGGTCCTTGAACTCGATCCAGCTCACATCGATGCGCTCTCGGCGAAAGGAACATTATTGGTGAAGCTGCCGAGCCTATTGGGGGGCGATGCCGAAAAAGGGGAGGCACTCTTAGAACAGGTTGTAAGCCGAGCGCCGAAAGCCGTCAATGCTCGCTTATCCCTTGCCAAGGTGCGATGCGAGCATGGTCGACATCAGGAAGCTGTGACATTAGCGACTGATGCTTTAGCCCTCGCTCAACAATACAACCGACCCGACTTTGTCCCCGAGGCGCGAGCGGTGCTTGAGCAGCTCCAGGCCAACGCCACCAAATCGACCTACAAAGCTCATTTCTAACCTTCTGCTGCCACGTCGGCCTTGATCGGATCGTAATCAAGACTCATCAAGATTTTTCCGCAACGTCTTCAAGCGCCCCTGCCGTTTCTTTCCCTCAATCCGCCGATTCTGGGAACCCTTCGTTGGCTTCGTGGCTCGTCGCTTCTTGCGCGGAATGGCGACGCTCTGAATCAAGAGGCGGAGCCGCTCCAGCGCGTCCTCACGATTTCGCTCCTGCGTCCGATGTTGCTGCGCCTTGATCGTGATGACTCCATCGGCTGATATGCGGTGATCTCGCACCTTCAACAATTCTTCTTTGTAGAAAGGTGGCAGGGAAGAGGCACGAATATCGAATTGTAAATGTATGGCCGTCGAGACCTTGTTGACGTTTTGCCCGCCAGCGCCTTGCGAGCGAATGGCATGAATCTCGATGTCCTGATCCGGAATAGAAACCGATGAAGAAATGGGTAGCATGAGGAGTAGCTAGCACAATCGCTTTGGGGGTGCAATCTATAACGGCCGACAGGTCTGATCACGCACATTTTAGACTGGCGTTTCCCTTGCTGGACGATGTACAAGGTCTGCCGAAGGCGACGCACGGACTTGCTGTCTCAGCTTGATCCGGGGTTGTTGTGGGATAAACAAGACAGGGGTGGAGCTCGCGTTCTTCTCGAACAGGGTGCGGGCCTTTCTTGAGCGACGCAGACAGAGGCCCGCGTGAGGAGGAATCATGCATTGTGCAGCAGCTAATCAACAAGCACGTCAGTGGGGCCGAGGGATTGCAATCGTGGCCTTCGCGTGGAGTCTGCTGGTGGGGGGAGAAACCTTCGCCCAGTCTACCTCGACATTCAGCCAGGACTTCCGTCTATGGTCACCCGTGTTTATGACGGTGAAGCTACCGTCATCCTTTCTTGCCTATATGGAAGTTCAACCGCGCTTCGCGGATCTGGACGAGGACGGCCATATCGATCAGCTGCTACTTCGTCCGGCCCTTGGCTATCAACTGACGGAGCATCTCTCCATTTGGCAAGGCTATGCCTGGGTCGGCAACTATAATCAAAGGCATACGCCCCCTCAGTCGCCGTTCTTCGATGAGAGTCGCATCTACCAGCAAGTGTTGTATAAGCGAAAGTTCGACTCCTTCACGATCACCAGCCGCACACGTCTTGAGGAGCGTTGGATCGAGCATGTGGACGGCACCGCCGTCCGGTTCCGCACGATGTTGCGAGGGCAGTATCCACTACCGATGGCTCCAGAATGGGCGCTGGTTGCGTCAGACGAAGTCTTCGTTCACCTGAACACAGTCGGTGCGCGCGGGCCCCAGGCCGGCTTTGACCAAAACCGGGTCTTTGTCGGAATCAATCGAACGTTTTCAAAATATGTCAATTTGGACGTGGGTTACCAAAACCAGCTCCTCAACAGCCGGTCGATTCCCAACCTGGCCAACCAGATGAACCATATGGTTCTGCTGCAGTTGTTTATCAATCTGTAAGAGAGCACGGCACAGATCGGTCAGGCTATGACTCTTACCAATGGGGATGGGTGGGGAAGGGATTGAACCAGGGTGCTGGCTTTCGTGGCTCTCTACCCTCTACGAGTAGGCCGCTTACTGAAGTTCAGGTAGGCGATCAATGATGCGAAGTCGCAAGTCGTTCCCCAGTCGGATCTGCACCATCGTGGTGGCGAGCTTCTCTCGGATCTGTCGCATATCCTCCGGAGTGAATTGCAATTCCCCTCCGCACCGATCGACGAGATGATAGACAAGCAGGGACGTCAGGTAGTGAACTTCCTCGTCGCTGGCGTGCTGGCTCAAATTTAAGAATTGCGACATGGTGGAGGGTGGTCGTGACCGGTGCCTGTCACTTATGGCTGAGCCGAGTAGGGTTCCACAATGCCTCAAATGTAGGGGGGTGGCTGGTTCTCATTCCTCCGACAGCCTAGAATTCCTGCCTTGTCTTCCCATCAGACAATCGACCGTGCGCTATCACACATGCCGTACGCGAGGGCATAATCTATCGCGCAGCGGGTAGCAGTGGGGATGGATACTACGCTAGAAATCAGAACGAGTTTTTCCGCAGCCTGCTAAAGGTTTATCAGACTATCAGTCGGACCTGGCTCACCGCCAAAGGGCGTCTCCCAGGTCATTTTCCGTGCGAGGACATCAGAAACTGTAAGAAGGCTCCTCAACGGTGCATCACACCGCTGAGGAGCAATGACAGGAAGGCGTTATTCTTTGGGTGGAACTGCTGATGAATGGTGGCTGGTGATCAGCCATTGTTTTCCATCCCACTTGTACGTAAAGGTGTATCGGGCTCTCACCGCCGCACCGGTTTTCTGGAAGACGAAGGTGTAGAGTCCTGTGTCGATCGCCGCGTTGCAATCGATCTCGATGTCACGGGAGTCGATGCGTCCCACCGGACGGTTCTCCAAAAAATGGTGGAAATAGTCCTCTTTGTCGATGGTCGTGAAGCGCGGTCGGCTAGAAACTGTCGGCAACAAGAGGGACGTTGGGGCGTAATTAGCGGCGACCTTGTGAACATCCCCGGTTTGGAGTGCGCCATTCCAGCGGTCGAATAAGGCGGCGATCTGTTCCTCGCTCGCTTCCACACACTCCTCCGCGTGTTGGGCAACAACCTGATGGACGTGAGTCGGAGGCGCGTCCACCGTGGGCAGCGCAGACGAATGGTGGCTGGTGATCAGCCACTGCTTGCCATCCCATTTGTAGGTGAACGTGTACCGGGCTTTCACAGCGGCACCGGTCTTTTTGAAGGTGAAGGTGTAGAGCCCTGTGTCAATGGCTGAATTACAATCGATCTCGATCTCGCGCGAGTCCTGAGAGTCAATGTGCCCTACTGGTTGGTTCTCCAGAAAGTGATGAAAATAATCTTCTTTATCGTAGGCCGTGAGTCGCGGTTTGCTCGACACGGTCGGCAGCAACACGGACTTTGGCGCGTAGTTGGCGGAGACCTTGTGAACATCCCCGCTTTGGAGTGAGGCATTCCAGCGGTCGAACAAGGCCGCAATATCCTCCTCGGTGGCCGCCACACACACTTCGGAATGTTTCGGGACCACATGGTTAAACTTATGCAGTGTATCAGCGGTAAGCTTCTCGGCTGGTTTCGCCGCGCAACTCACCATGGATAAAACGGCGGACGCAAACAACAATGGTAATGCCCTCATGACTGTTCCTCCCACATGTGGACTGATCACCTCTGGCCCGTTATGGATGTGCAAAAGCAGGTTGCTACTTGAAACGCAGCTCACACTGAGCGGAGCATTATAGGTTCGGGGAATACTGATTCGCAACCGGCAGCTAATGGGATAAGGGGACACGCAGCACGTTAGATACGTGTTCCTAAATACATATGTGACGGTCCGTCAGGTTGGGTGGCTCTGGTGCAGTCAACACGACTCTGGCACTCGCTGAAGTTATTGTGGGTAGATTGACGAGTGGTCACTAGTGATCAACCACTGCAGGCCATCCCATTTATAGACGACACTATATCGGGCGTTGACGATGTTCCCAGTCTTCTGGAAGGTCAAGGTGTAGAGGCCTTCGTCGATCGCCGTGTTGCAGTCGAGTTCGATCGTGCGAGACTGGACCTGCACCGATGGCCGGTCTTTCAGAAAATGACGAAAGTAGGCTTCCTTGTCGTCGAGCGTGAGTCGGGGTTTCGTCGAGGAGAGGGGAAGTAATACGGACTTCGCGGCGTAATGGGTCATGACCTTGTGGGCGTTGCCGCTTTGGAGCGATTCCTTCCATCGGTCCAAGAGGGCCTCGATCTCTTGTTCGCTGGCCGCGACACACACTTCCGAATGCCGGGCCACCGCGTGGACCGGCTCCTCTGGAGGTGCTTGCTCAGCCGGCAATCTGGACGAATGGTGGCTGGTGATGAGCCATTGCTTCCCATCCCACTTATACGTGAAGGTGTACCGGGCTTTCACGGTGACCCCGGTCTTCTGGAAGATGAAGGAGTACAGACCTTCATCGATTGCTGTATTACAATCGAGCTCGATCGTACGGGACTCAATGCGGCCCTCCGGCTGATTCAGCTGAAACTCACGGAAATAGTCCGCTTTTTCCTCAACCGTGAAGCGAGGCTTGCTCGATACGGTCGGAAGCAAGACGGACTTCGAGGCGTAG
>JANPKE010000256.1:0-2662 GCA_031425875.1 Nitrospirota bacterium | reverse complement strand
CAGGAACGCAAGGTTCGTATCGAGGTCGGGTACGGGTTGGAAGGTGTCCTAACGGACGCCCGCTCGGCACAGATCATCAGGAATGAGATCGTGCCTCGGTTTCGTGCCGGTGATATGCCGGGAGGAGTCACTGCTGGGATCAACGCCATTCTAAAGACAATCGAGGGGACCTATCAGGCGTCCGAGAAGACAGTCCCTCGACAGGGGAGCGATGTCATCGAGCAGGTCGTGGTGGCCGTCGTTGCTGGATTGTTCGTGGGGCTCGTGTTCATGAACATCCATCGATTTATCGGCCCGGTTGCGGGAGCAGGGATCTCCACACTCCTGGCGCCTTGGGTGGTTCCAGCACTTATGGCGAGCGGTATCACCGTGCTCCTCCTGCTGGTGATTGGTGCCTTTGGTACCGGGGGAAGGAGGAGTCGATCTAGCGGTATAGATGATTGGGTTTGGTACAGTAGCCGTGGCGGCGGGTGGGGCGGAGGTTCTCTTGGTGGCGGTGGTGGGTTTGGTGGGGGCGGCTTTAGTGGAGGAGGCGGCAGTTTCGGGGGAGGAGGTGCCAGTGGAAATTGGTGAGGGGCTGCGGCTTACAGCTGAGGAGCGGGAGCGGATCAGGCTGGCGGTGCATGAGGCAGAAAAACACACGAATGCGGAGATCGTCCCAATGCTCGTCAGCCGGTCCGGGCTCTACCGCGATACACAACATCGATCTGGGCTAATTCTTGCCCTGTTCACCCTCACTCTATTGTTGAGCACTGAACTACTTTGGCTTCCCTGGGGCTGGCATGCGTCCAATGCCGCCTGGCTGGTGCTGGCAACAATCCTGGCTTATGGCGCAGGGGCATGGCTCGGCACCCGTGACCCGATCGCTCGCCTGCTCACACCGACCGATCGGATGCGACATAAAGTCAGGCTCAGGGCTGAACGTGCCTTCGCGCAACATGCGGTCTCTCAGACTCGCGAGCGAACCGGTGTGCTGATCATGGTGTCTCTCTTGGAGCACCAGATCCACGTGTTGGCGGATCGCCCCTTGTTTCAACAAGTGCCGAGTGAGCAATGGTCGAAGGTTGTCGAGGCGGCTGTCGATCGATTGAAGACGGGAGATGTCGTCGGTGGCGTATGCCAGAGCATCCAGACGTGCGGTGTGCTTCTGGCTGAAGTGTGCCCTGGTCGTTCAGGAGACAATCCTGATGAATTGTCGAATGAATTGGTCCAGGAGCCATAAAAACTCTGCTCCCTCCCGTTCCGTACTCAATAAAACACCGCAATCAACCGATAGATAAGAGACTTGGCGGGACCGTTCAGCTCAGGCGAACTATCCGGATAAGGAGGGAGCCCTATCATGTGGAAACAGGAGGAGGCAGGAGGGGGAGAAGTGGAGCGAGAACGGTGGGTGGAGGACAAGCGCAGTCTACCAAAGGGCGGGCCGACCCTTCCGGATGAGGTGGCGTTCGTGGGTAAAGATGTTGAATTCAAGGGGGTCATCACCTATTCCGGCACGGTACGGATTGATGGGGCCTTGGACGGCGAAATTCACACCGACGGCGGCTTGCTCGTTGGGCCTGAGGCCGTACTCAAGGCCAAGGTCACAGCCGGGACCGTGGTATGCCAAGGAACCATCCACGGCGATATTCAGGCGAAGGACCAGATTGTGCTCCGGGCTCCGGCCGTGGTGGAAGGGAGTCTGATCACTTCGGTCCTTTCGATGGAAGAGGGTGTGGTGTTCAATGGGACCTTGGAGATGAAGCCGCAGGCCAAGGCGGAGAGGGCAAGGGATGTAGACGAAAACGTCGTGAGCATCACGAGTCGGCCGCCTGTTCAACGACTCGCGGCCTGATCTATCGAACAACGAGGCTCCTGGCACGAAACTCCTACACACGCCAGGGGCCTGGCTCGGCAAGAAGCCACTTCGGTCGATCAGTCACTCACATTGTGATGACTCACTGATTCGTCCTCCCACTCCAAATTGTGAATGCGCCTGTTTGCAGTGGTACGCCTAGAGAGCTCTTTACGCTTCATCTTCATGCGTCGATAGACGGCCCGCGATCATTCCGCTAGAATCCGGTCCATGTCAGAGCCCACCGTCTCGGTCTCCCCTCCAGCCAAACCCCAGGATGAGAATCAGTCAGTTATGAAATCGGCTGGGATGATCGGGGTCGCGACGTTTTCCAGTCGCGTTCTCGGTTTTGTCCGTGACATGGTTCTTGCCAAGCTGTTCGGCGCCACGCCGGCTGCCGACGCCTTCTTTGTGGCCTATCGTATCCCGAACCTGCTTCGTGAGCTTTTTGCCGAAGGCTCGATGTCCGCCGCGTTCATTCCCGTCTTTACCGAATATCACACGCTCAAGTCAAAACAGGATGCGTGGGAGCTGGCCAGCGCCGCCTTTACAACGCTGCTGACCATTGTGACCGGCATTACCATACTCGGGATTTTGGGGGCGGCGGGTATCGTCTGGCTCTTGGCTCCGGGGTTCCATGACGATCCGACCCGGCTTGAAATGACAACGTTGCTCACGCGCATGATGTTTCCCTATCTCATTTTTATCAGCCTCGCCGCGCTGGCCATGGGAATCCTCAATTCTCTGCGGGCCTTCGCGGCCCCGGCGTTTTCTCCGGTCTTTTTCAATCTGTTCATCATCGGGTGCTCGCTCTTTCTCGCGCCAACC
>JANPKE010000255.1:0-9618 GCA_031425875.1 Nitrospirota bacterium | reverse complement strand
CAAAGATGTCGATCCACCCCCAGGATGCTCCCACAACCAAACAGCCATCGTTTCCCACGCCACCACCTTCGCGATCACCAGGCGCAACGCCGCCTAAGTAGTATTATGTTAGAAGATACCAAGGAATTCGTGATCGCCGGTTGCAAAGTGACATTACATTTTCGACGGTCGATGGAAGATAACTGGATGGTCGAGGGATCCGTGTCTGCGGGCGAGCAAGACAACAAACGAACGACACCGTTTAAGATCGACCGAGCAACCAGCCGCGATCTGGCTGAGTCCCTAGCACTTGCAAAAGCAGGGGAACTGATGGGTAATAATGCACCCGCAGTGGATCAAGATCCTGAAACGGGAGCTCCAAAGGTGCCGCCCGGCATTCAATGACCTATTCAGGCCGCTTAAGCCGAAAAAATGGCGTTCAGATCTGAAGCCCTGGCCTTGCAGCCGGGAGTCGTTCCTTCAAATGTCGTTTGTCACCTCAGGACTCCAAATATCCACAGTGCAAGTATGAGAACTCCCGGCACTCCGAGTAGCCATAATAAGAATGCTTTACCCATTTGGTTCTCCCTTTGTGAAGTGTGATGCACAATATAGTTCACATTGTAATTCCAATTCGACGGATGCAGTACTAGGAAGTCCCATAGTGGTGTCTTTGGCACCTCAGCGATATCAACGAGTCGGGTGCTTTGTGTACAGGGCCGGACCCTATGGGATGGGCTTGCCGAGCATGGGAGGATCCTGTGGAGACGCGGTCGCTTCCCTGTCAGAGGCCTCACAGTGAACGTACTGGACTTGTTGTCTGCCGCCAAGGTCGGGAAGCGAGCATGTCGCATTGTGCCAATGGAAGAACATGCGTTGTAGTTGTATTTGGAGTCACCGGGTCAGGCAAATCCAGGATTGGGGCTGCTCTGGCGCGAGCGCTCCGCTGGACCTTCTACGATGCCGATGATTTCCATGGGCAGAAGAATCGCGTCAAGCTCCAACGAGGGATTCCACTCACTGATCGCGATCGCGAACCATGGCTGAATCGATTGCGGCGGATCATCAAGCGCTGCCTGGCAGAACGCCATTCGATGGTCCTTGCCTGTTCAGCCTTGAAACGGATGTATCGCCAGCATCTGCGTATCGCAGACAATGTCATCTTTGTGTATCTGAAGGTCACCCCCGCTTTGGTCGAACGCCGGCTCCAGCGAAGAAAGGGACACTTCATGAATGAGGACTTGCTGGAATCTCAGTTCGCTACGCTTGAGGAGCCCACGGCCGATGCCATTGTGATGAACGCTGCACAGAAGCCACGTGCTATTGTGAATGGTCTTCGAAAACGGCTGTTCGCGCAAGAATATCGTCCAGAGCCCAAGGATAACTTATCTGTAAGCTGGTCCTGAGGGTCTGACTCCATACGGTTGACCTGTATGCGAAGCTAGGGATTTCACGAGTGTAAAAAACCGCATCTCCTGACTATGGTCATTGTCTGATGCGCCCAATCCGAACACTCGCCATGATCATGGCCGGAGGAAAAGGCCAACGCCTCCTGCCTCTTACCGAAGCCCGAAGCAAACCTGCTGTTCCGTTCGGCGGCAACTATCGAATCATCGACTTTGTCCTGAGCAACTTTGTGAATTCTGGCATCACGGCCCTTTATGTCCTCGTGCAGTACCGCTCGCAATCTCTGATCGAACATCTTCGGGCAGCGTGGCACATGGGGGGTCGCATGCAGCCCAGCTTTGTGAGCGTTGTCCCCCCTCAAATGCGAGCTCGTGAAGGCTGGTATGAAGGGACGGCCGACGCGGTCTATCAAAACCTGAACCTCATCGCTGACTTCGACCCCGAGGTGATTGCCGTCTTCGGTGCCGATCATATTTACCGAATGGATGTCCGTCAGATGATTCGCTGTCATCTTGAATCCGATGCGGACGCGACGGTGGCAGCCTTACCCGTGCCGATACATGAGGCACACGGCTTCGGCATCATTGAAGCAGACGCAAGCGGCCGGATGATTGGGTTCGAAGAAAAGCCATCCACTCCGAAACCGATGCCGGATCGCCCAGGATTCGCCCTGTCGTCCATGGGGAATTACCTTTTCAAGACCGAGACGCTTGTTCCGTTGCTGATACGTGATGCCGCCCGGCCGGGGACCCATGATTTTGGGCGCAACATCGTGCCGGAGCTCCTGGCCGACCATCGCGTTCAGATCTATAACCTTCAGAACAATGGGATTCCAGACCTTCAGTCTTACGAAGAGCAGGCCTATTGGCGGGATGTGGGAACGCTGGATGCTTATTGGCGGGCAAACATGGATCTGCTGGGTAGTAGCCCCGCTTTTGACCTCCGGAACCGGGCATGGCCGATCTATACCGGTTGCTATGACGGCCCCATGGCGTCCCTCGTCCGGACCTCCACGGATGATTCGATGGTGGGCCAAGGGAGCCATTGTATCGAAGCGGACATCCGTCGCTCGATTATCGGCCGAGGTGTCCGTATCGAGCGCGGGGCCCAATTGGAAGAATGTATTATCTTGGATGATGTGCAGATCGGGTCGCACGCGCGCCTCCGTCGAGTGATCGCGGATCGACGCAGCACGATCCCGCCGCACAGTCGCATCGGTTACGATCCGGCGTATGACCATGCGAGATTTCAATATGCGACGTCGGGACTGGTCGTGTTGCCGCATTCATCCCTTCTGGAAGTTGAAGCCACACACGTATCATGACGACCAGAGCAGGGGAACGTCGGCTGCAATCATTCCCTCTAGCGACCTACCGGCTGCAACTCCACCGTGGCTTCACCTTTAACGACGCTCGTGCGATCGTTCCCTATCTCCACGCATTGGGGATCACGGACTGTTATTTATCCCCGATCAGTAAAGCCGTTCCCGGCAGCGATCACGGTTACGACGTGATCGACCCTACCGTCATCAATCCCGAGCTGGGTACCGAAGAAGAGTTCGCTGGATTCGTAACCGCTGTAAAGGCGCATGGGATGGGCCTGATTCTTGACGTCGTTCCGAACCACATGGGCATCGCCAAAGCGCTGAATCGATGGTGGTTCGACATACTAGAAAATGGTCCGAGTTCACGGTACGCCTCCGCATTCGACATCGATTGGCATCCCATCAAACGAGAATTGGCGGATAAAGTGTTGCTGCCGATCCTTCCGGATCAGTATGGCACGGTCTTGGAGCGCCAAGAGATGCAGATTATCTACGACGCGGGGAGCTTTGTCCTGCAGTACGCTGACTATCGGTTACCACTGGCTCCGAAGTCGTGGACCGGCCTTCTGTCGTACCGATTGGAGCGTTTAACCGAGGACAGTGAGCCGACGACGCCGGTCTTGGAATTACAAAGCATCCTCACGGCGATCAAGAATTTGCCGAGTCGCAATGAGCAGGACATGGAACGGGTTGCGGAACGCTATCGCGAAAAGGAGATTATCAAGAAACGGCTGGCTGCGTTGCTGGAGCAAAATGGAAGTATCCGAAGCTTCGTCATGGAGAATGTACGGATATTTAACGGAGAAAAGGGCCGACCGGACAGCTTCGATCTGCTCGATGCGATGCTGAACGACCAGGCCTATCGGCTCGCATCATGGAAAGTGGCGTCCGAGGAGATCAATTATCGTCGGTTCTTCGACGTCAACGAGCTGGCTGCAATCCGAATGGAAGAGGAATCGGTCTTCCACGTCACGCACGAATTGGTGATGCAACTGGTGCGTGACGGCGTCGCGCGCGGATGTCGCATCGATCACGTGGACGGACTCTACGATCCTGGGCGATACCTTACGCGGCTACGGGAACTGACAAAGTCGGATCAAAGCCAGGTTGCGACTCCCTTTTTCATTGTCGTGGAAAAGATTCTCGGCCGAGAAGAGCCGTTGCCGGATTGGCCAATACAGGGCACGACCGGGTACGATTTCTTGAATCAGGTCAACGGGTTGTTCATCGCCTCCATTAACGAAAAAGCTTTTACCGACCTATATACAAAGGTATTGGATCGAGAGAAAGTCTATGCGGATCTCGCCTACGACTCCAAGCAATTAATCATGCGAGCATCGATGGCCAGTGAGCTCAATGTCCTCGGCAACCAACTCAACCACATCTCCGAACGCGACCGGCGATCACGGGACTTTACGCTGAACAATCTCACGCATGCTCTCCGAGAGATCATTGCCTGTTTCCCCGTCTATCGGACCTATGTGACCGACGGAATCACGCCGGTGACCGAGCGAGATAGCGCCTATATCCATATGGCTGTCGCGCAGGCGAAGCGAAGAAATCCAGCCATCAGCGGAGAGGTGTTCGACTTTGTACGATCGATTCTCTTGAAGCAACGTGAGGCTCGCAACCCAGAAGACCTCAGTGAGCAAATCCGGTTTGTCATGAAGTTTCAGCAGATCACGAGTCCGATCATGGCGAAGGGCATGGAGGACACCGTATTCTACCGCTATCACCGAATGGTTTCGCTGAATGAAGTGGGCGGAGATCCTGAGCACTTCGGAATGCCGGTGGAAGACTTTCATAAACGCATGGGCGAGCGGCAGGCGCACTGGCCCTACACCCTTTCCGCCTCTTCCACGCATGATACCAAGCGGAGCGAAGATGCGAGAGCCCGCATCAATGTGCTGTCCGAGCTCCCGAGAGAGTGGAAGATGCATGTCATGCGCTGGAATCGCTTGAATCGACGGCACCGGTGTGAAACCGACAGTGAGCTGATGCCGGACTCGAATGATGAGTACCTATTCTATCAGACACTCATCGGCGTATGGCCATTTGAGCCGATGGATGATGAGACGTACCGGAAATTCTGTGAACGAATGCACCGGTACATGCAGAAAGCGGTGAACGAAGCAAAAGTGCATACAAGTTGGATCAATCCTAACCCAGCCTATGATCACGCGGTACAGCGATTCGTCGAGGCAGTGATGGATCGCACGAAGGCGAATCGTTTCCTGGAAGAGTTTATTCCGTTCCAGGCGCATGTCGCCCGGTACGGGCTGTGTAATTCGCTTTCACAACTCCTCTTGAAGCTGACGGCGCCTGGTATTCCTGATGTTTTTCAGGGAACGGAGTTATGGAGTCTGTACCTAGTCGATCCTGACAACCGTAGTCCCATTGACTTTCAGACTCGTATGGCGATGGTCGAGCATCTGCAGCAGACCTTGGATCAGTTGGGATGGAACCGCGCACTATTCGCTCAGTCTTTATTTGAACAGGCTCACGATGGGCGCATTAAGCTCTATATCACCATGATGAGTTTGGAGTATCGACGACTCCATCCGGAACTGTTTCAACGGGGCGAGTATCTACCGTTAGCGTGTGACGGAAGTAAAAGGCAGCATGTCTGCGCATTCGCTCGGATTCGTGAGGGGAACGCGCTCGTCACCGTGGTACCCCGGCTTATGGCCCTTCTGAGTCCCGATTGGAAACAGTTTTCTATGGGGGCGGCTGTATGGGATGACAGCTGTGTCGCAGCGCCTCCCTGGCCGAAGCAGAGCGAGTTTCGCCATCTCTTCACGGGAGAGATTATGACCACCGAATCGGTGTGTGGCCGTTGGGTATTGCCTTTAGCAAAAGTCTTTCAGCATTGCCCTGTCGCGCTCCTGGAGCGACTGTCCTGATACGGACCATGGTGAGGGACCACTAGAACGTGCAGGACGCGCCCCATTCAGATGGTGGCATGTGCAGACTACGGGCATCGGCTTCTTTCGCCAACAGCTAGGGACCATCCCAGTTGGGGAGTCCCCCTCTGGAAATGTAATGTTCATACATAACACGATGAGGTGACTATGGAGCAGACATCAGACCAAACGACGCCGCCCCGACGACCGAGCATCATGGATCTGTTCAATGGGATTGTGCAGGACGTCAAGTCGCTCATGCAGCAGGAAGCTCAACTTCTACGCCATGAAGTGAAGCTTGAGATGTCAAAAGTCGGCCGTGCTGCCTCGGGGTTTGGGATAGGGGTTGCGCTGGCAGGCGTAGGAGGACTTTTTCTGCTTTTGATGCTGGTCCATGGACTGCACGAGTGGATGGAGCTGCCATTGTGGGCCAGTTATGGGTTGGTCGGACTAGCCATGGCCGCCGTTGGACTTGCTTTCATTATGAAGGCTCGGGCGTTGGCTGGCAGCGTCAAAGCAATGCCGCATCGGACCATTTTTTCGATGAAGGAAAACATACAATGGATCAAAGAGAACATGACATTGAGGAAGACCTGAAAAGCATCTTACGCACTCGGATGGCTATCATGGACAAGCTCCAGTCTCTTGAGCACCGGGTAGAAGACACAGTGCGGGGCACTAAGGAGACCGCTATGGATACGATAGAAGCCGCTAAACACAAGGCACTTCAATGGGTGACATCGACCACGGGTCGGCTTACTTCGTATGAAATGCTGAGGCGGCGTCCCCCGATTGTTGCGGGGGGTATTGTAGCGATGGGCCTACTCGCCGCCTGGATGATACAACGCAAGCGATATGGAAGATCGGGGGTCTATCCTTACTTTCCACCTCAGGCCAAGGGTGCAGACGTGTTGCCCCAGGAGGCAAGACCAGGTGTGTATCCCTACTACACTCCTCAGGCTGGGGGGGATAAGGCTCTGCCACAGGGGGAAGGTTCACGACAGAGGAGCGGTGAGTCATATTCCATTCACAGCCCTCAACCAAGCCCAACCCTCGGGACCAAGAGAAATGGAAGTGGTGAGGCAAACGCAGCCCCGCTCTCTCAACAGGTGTCGGAATTCCTGGATGGTTTGAAAGGCGAAGTGACGCATGAACGGACACGCCTGCAGCAGGCTGCCCTGCAGATAGGGCGTTCTTTTGCTCGAGATATGGTTCAGATTGCCGGGCAATCCCTAGTTTCGCTCATGAATCACTTAAGCACGGGAAGCCGATATCAGAGCAGGCAGAATCAGTTGAGAGGCCGCTGACGTACATCCGTCTGCCTAGGTGATATCAACGCCGGATAGGCTCGCGTCAATGTAGATGCCGAGTGGGGGAGAGGTTCCCCAATCTGCTGTTAATTGGCTGTTCGCCGACCATAGTGAAGCCTGGAACCCTCTCAACGGTGACCCTCTTCATTGCCGTCTCTGAGTAGCAACTGTGGGGAGGTGAATGATTGAGATGCTCGTCATCGTCCATGAATATCTTCGACTATTCTCTGCAAGAATTGGCAGGCCAGATCATTCTCTGGGTACCCAAGTTCACCGTCGGCCTGCTCGTATTTCTCGGTTTCTGGCTTGGTAGTCTGCTCGCGTGGAGCCTGTTTGCCAGCCTCGGTCGACGGGCTGATTTCAACACCGGATATGTCCTCAAAGTTATTGGACGTACGCTGTCTTTCGGAATGGTGTTGTTGGGAGGTGTCAGAGCGTTGGGCACCATGGGCATTCATGTCTCAGCTCTCGTCGCCTGATTAGGACTCGCGGGCTTTGCGTTGGGATTTGGATTAAAGGATATTCTATCCAATTTGGTCTCCGGCATTCTCATTCTCTATCGACCGTTTTCGATTCATGACCGAATCAGTGTGGCTGGCATGAAAGGAACTGTGACAGATATCGACTTGCGATACACACGACTGGAGAAAGAAGGGAAGGCGTCTCTCATTCCCAATGCAATGCTGATTACGAATACTATCGGGCTGCAAATAGGCGGAGTAGAAACCGACCTTCAACGACATCCAATGGTGCCATAACATGCCGACAGAAGAGATGATGGATGCTGAGGCTGGAGTCGCTACGGACCTTCCTCGGTGTCGTGCAGCACGCCTGCTGTAACGCAATGCATTCCGAGGTTAAAGAGTACGCATGAGTTCCACAATGGCCGATACCTCCCTGTCCAATCCTTCGCCGGACGATAACCCGTGGAAGCTTGGCGGGCTCACGTTAATGGAACTGGGGCATCGGTTATGGCATCAGAGCCAGAAGGACGAACTGCTGGGTCGCGCCGCCCAACTATCGTATTACGTTCTCTTAGCGCTCTTTCCTGCTTTGATCGTCTTAACTGCGACGATGGGCTTACTTTCCGTGCAAAGATACATGCCAGAATTGATGAATTATTTGCGTACTGTCCTACCGGCGGATGCTCTGTCTATGGTCGAGCGCTTCTTGGACCAAGTAGCGGAGGGCAGCGGTGCCGACATTGTCTCGTTCGGCGGACTTGGTGCGTTGTGGGCCTCGTCAAGTGGGGTCACAGCGATCATAGAAGCCCTGAATGTGGTCTACAACGTCAAAGAAGATTCACGGCCCTTCTGGAGAGTTCGATTGATTGCCATCTTTCTCACAATCGGATTGGCCGTATTTATTATTCTCTCAATGACGCTGATTCTTTACGGTGGGCCTCTTGGAGAATGGATCGCTGCCTTGGTCGGACTGGGCACAGCGTTTAACTGGGCGTGGTCCGTGCTGCAGTGGCCGGTCGCCGTGAGTTTGATGCTCGTGGCGGTCGCCATTATCTACTACGTGTGTCCTGATATCGAATTGAATTGGCAATGGCTTTCCCCTGGCTCCGTGTTCGCAGTCGCGATGTGGCTGCTTGTGTCGCTCGGGTTCAAATACTATGTCGATAATTTCGGCCACTATAACAAGGTGTATGGTTCCCTCGCGGGGAGCATCGTGATGATGCTGTGGTTGTATTGGAGTGGCGTCGTGCTCCTGATCGGCGGAGAGATTAATGCCGAAATCCAACAGGCAGCAATCGAACGGTCGCAATCGGCCGGCGCTGGGACATCGAATGTCAGTGCTCAAACGGCAGAGGAACGGTCCTCTTTACGAATGACGAGCTACGAATAACGAATGGAGGAAATGTTATGTCTCGCGTCCTCTGGAAAGGCGCCATCAGCTTCGGACTTGTGCACATCCCGGTTGAGCTCTATACGGCTGAGGAACGGAATAGCTTCGATCTCACCATGCTTGATCGTCGCACGATGAAACCTGTGGGATTCAAGCGGTACAACAAGGATACGGGAGAAGATGTCTCGTGGGACGAGATCGTCAAAGGCTATGAATACGAGAAAGATCGGTATGTGGTGCTGACGGATGAGGATTTTAAGAAGGCGAATGTAGAAGCCACACAGACTATCGATATCCTGAGCTTCGTTAAGCAAGACGAAATCCCACCCATGTATTTTGAAACGCCGTACTATCTTAGTCCCGACAAACGAGGGTACAAGGGATATGCGTTGCTGCGGGAGACCTTGAAGCAGACAGGCAAGATCGGCATCGCTAACGTCGTGATCCGTACCAGGCAATACGTTGCCGCATTGATCCCGGTTGACGACGTCATCGTGATGAATACGTTGCGATATGCCAATGAACTGCGTGCAGTCGGTGATGTGGACGTGCCATCGGGTACCCTGAAAGCCGTCGGTGTGAAAGAGCGGGAAGTCGAAATGGCTCGTCGCCTTGTAGAGGAAATGAATGAAGCATGGAAGCCCGAAACATTCCATGACACGTATCACGAAGATCTAATGGCGCTCATCGCAAAACGCATTAAAACCGGCCGGACTGAGGTAGTTAGCTCGCCTGAAGAAGAAGAAAGGCAACCGGCCAAAGGCCAAATCATCGATTTGATGGCGCTCCTCAAGCGGAGCGTGGAGACGAAAGGCAAAGGTCGCCGATTCGATACAAAACA
>JANPKE010000254.1:0-10991 GCA_031425875.1 Nitrospirota bacterium | reverse complement strand
CGATGTTGTCGATGACGCCGATCTCCGACGAGGAAGAAGAGCCGCACGTAAAGTGTGGGGGAACCAGATCAGCATTCTCGTCGGTGACTACCTCTACACGAAGGCCATGTGCAAAGTCGTTGAGTTCCAGAATCAAGGCATCAATGAAGTCCTGGCCGAGGCCTGCAATAAAATGGCGGAAGGTGAAGTCCTTCAGCTGTACTATAACGGCAATCCCTCGATGCCGGAACTTGAGTATATCAAGATCGTCGAGCATAAGACCGCCGGACTCATTGCAGCAGCGTGCCGCATGGGTGCCATTCTGGCCGAGGCATCTGAAACCCAACAGGAGGCGCTGTTTCGCTTCGGACAATACCTCGGCATCGCCTTTCAAGTCGCCGACGATACCTTAGACTACATCGCAAACGGCGAGTCACTGGGCAAAACGATCGGGCAAGATCTCCGGCAGGGAAAAGCGACGCTGCCGCTACTCCATCTGTTACAGCAGTGCTCGGAGCAGGACCGCCAAATGATCAAAGACCGAATGGAGACCCGGACGCTCAGCACGTCCGATCTTGAGCGCATCCTTTTCCTCATGGCCGATTTTGGTTCAATCACCTATGCCATGGATCGCGCGAGCGCCTATATCGCCGCTGCCAAACATGAGCTTGAACGCTTCGACGATAGTACCGCACGCCGTGCGCTGTCGGTCGCCGCTGATTATATGATTACCCGCGACCGATAGTTGTCTTCCCACCAGCTGGAAGAACGCTGGACCGTAGAAGCGGCACAGCGTAGGGCGAAAGGATCCCACTCTCTCCTGTAACCATCAAACCGTCGTCGTCACTGTCACGACATTAACCAAGGGGTTGTTCATGTCACAGATTTTTCCATTCCAGGGTATGCTGTACGATCAAACGCTCGTGGGTACCATCAAAGATGTGGTCGCCCCGCCGTACGACATTATCGACACGAATGGGCAGAAGCGACTTCACGATCGCCATCCCCACAACATTATCCGAATGGAATTAGGGCTCGACCAGACCGGGGACAGCCCTGCCCATAACCGGTACACCCGCGCAGCTACGACACTGCAGAACTGGCTCAACGAGGGGATCCTAAAACGCGACGCGCGGCCGGCCATCTACTATCACACGATTGAATACACCCCTCTCTACTCAGCTCCCGATGCTCCGAAGAAAGTGCTTCGTGGATTTCTGGCGCTGGCAAAGCTGGAGGCGCTTGACTCCGGACATATCTACCCCCATGAGAACACACGTGCCGCGGCAAAGACCGATCGCCTGAATTTGATCGAAGCCTGTCGTTCAAACTTCAGCCCGATCTGGTCCCTCTACTCTGATCCGCTCGGTGCCATCATCCAACTTCTGGAAACCGCAACAAAGGGCACGCCGGCGCGCTACGACTTTCAAGACGATGCCGGCTGTCGAGAATGCTTGTGGACCGTAACCGACGAGACGGTACTGAAACAGGTGACCGATGCGATGCACAGCAAGCCGCTGTTCATTGCGGACGGTCACCATCGCTATGAAACGGCGTTGAACTATCAAAAGCTCCGGCGACAGCAGATTGGCCCTCAGACCGTGCTGCAACCCTACGACTCGGTGCTCATGCTGCTTACCCCGCTTGAAGATCCAGGATTGACGGTCTTACCGACGCACCGCGTTGCGACCACCCCCTTGCCGTCTTCGGACCAGATCAAGACAGTCTTGGGCGACGTGTTTGAGCTTCGAGAATTCCCCTTTAACGCATCCACTCAAGATCACACACGCTCACAATTCCTAGCTAGCTTGCGGACTGAAGGAAAGAATTCCCCGGTGTTCGGGCTGAGGCGTCAAGGCGACGACCGCTACGTCACCCTCACCCTGAAGCCGGCCCATCGACCTTCCATTCAGGCCTCACCTCGAGCCAAACTCGACGTCTCACTACTGCAACAACTCATCGTGACCAGGCTCTGTCCAACGCAGCAGGAACAAGAAGCCATTCTGTACACCAAAGATGACCATGAAGCTCTGGACTGGGTAGCCAACGGAACAGGGACCGGCGCATTCCTGCTCAACGCCACGAAGGTCAGTGAGGTGCAGGCGGTCGCGGCTGCAGGGGAGCGGATGCCGCACAAATCAACGTATTTTTACCCGAAGCCGTTGACGGGGCTCGTCATCAACACCATGAACGGGTAGGTGGAGATGTCTCACACATCGCCGCTGGTCAATGGCATAACGACTTCCTGGCCGATTCGGCCCTAGCGGGCGACCGAAGACAGAGGATGGTTCCGATGAACGCCAAAATTCTTATTGTCGACGATGACCCCGACATCGTCATGATGCTTGAGGACCGACTCCATGCTTCTGGATACGAGACCGTCGCGGCCACCGAGGGGCAACAGGCGCTTGACCACATCGTTCACGAGTCTCCCCAGCTGATCCTCCTAGACCTTACATTGCCCAAAGTGTCGGGACTTGAAGTTCTCAAGCGTCTGTCCCAGATCAAACCGTCTGAAAATATTCCCGTCATCGTCATGACCGCACATGGCTCTGTTGAAGCCGCAGTGGAGGCCATGAAGGAAGGGGCGTACGACTTTCTGACTAAGCCCCTCGATAAAGACCATCTGTTGATCGTGATTCGCAAAGCCTTGGAGCGCGATGCGCTGCGACGCCAGGTCGCCTATCTCCGGTCTGAAGTCGACGGCCGTTACGCCTCCATCGTCGGCAACAGCCCGTCCGTCAAATCTGTCGTGGAAGCAGCACAACGGGCCGCCAAATCCGATGCGAGCGTATTACTCCTCGGCGAAAGCGGGACCGGCAAGGAACTCTTCGCTCGGTCGATCCATCAGTGGAGCCATCGCGGTGCCATGCCGCTCATCGTCATCAACTGCGTCGCCCTGACGGAGACGTTACTGGAGAATGAACTATTCGGACACGAGCGAGGAGCGTTCACCGGGGCCGACCGACAGCAGAAGGGCAAACTGGAAATGGCCGACGGGGGAACCGTCTTCCTTGACGAGATCGGAGACATGCCCCTTCCGTTGCAAGCGAAGCTGTTACGTGTCCTGCAAGACCGAGAGTTTCAGCGTGTCGGCGGGTCCAAGACCGTCTCGGTGAACATTCGCATCATTGCGGCCACGAACAAGGACCTTCGGCAGACCGTGCGAGCAGGCCAGTTCCGCGAAGACCTCTATTTTCGACTCAACGTCGTGACCCTCACGCTGCCGCCGCTTCGCGAACGATCAGGGGATGTCCCGGCCCTAGCCCAGTTCTTTTTGGATCGGCATACGAGAGACGCGAAACGACCAGGCATGGCCCTGAGCACAGCCGCAGTCGAGACCTTGACCCGCTATTCATGGCCGGGGAATATTCGGGAATTGGATAATGTGATCGCGCGCGCCGTCGTCTTGAACCCGAAAGACACCATTGAACCGGAGATGTTGGCGCTCCTGGCAGATGACACTAGCCCCTGTCGAGACGAAGACGCTTTTCTCCCGTACCTGAACCTGCCTTACCATGAATCGATGGAACACCACAGCCGCTACATCATCGCGCGCGCGATGGAACTGGCTGAAGGCAATCAGACAAAAGCCGCCGAATCGCTCAAGCTCCAGCGAACCTATCTGGCGCGGTTACTCAAACAGCAAAAATAGGCGAGACGAGGTGACCGGTCGACGGAAGGTTGCGACTGGGGCAAGCCGTCTAGGGGAGCGGCGCGCGCGACTCAGCAAGCTGACGAGCTTCCAAACGAATCCGTCCCGCTCGGACATCCCGTTCCGCCTGCGCATAGCGCTCGGCCGTGCCGATATCCGACCAATAGCCCTGCAGATCATACCCGAGCACCGGCTCTCCTCGCTCGATAGCCCTAGCATAGGGATCGATGATCGAAGAGGCCACTCCTTTCGGTACCTGCCGGAGCAACCGAGGGTGCAAGATGTGTATCCCGGCGAACATGCGCGACATCGTGGGAACGGAATCCACAAGCCCTTTTCCGGTGATGCGCAGAATCTGCCCCTTCTCTCCCACTTCAACCAGCCCCCACCGGGCAGCATCAGAATCTTCCCGCAGCACCAACGTTGCCGCCGCGTTGCTGCTGCGATGAAAATCGCAGAGCGCCTCAAGGTCCAATTCCACCAGCGTATCCCCATTGAGAATCAACACGGGCTCTCCCGAAAAATGAGGCTCCGCCTGTTTAATCCCACCGCCGGTGCCCAGAATGACCGGCTCATGCGAATAGATGATCCGCATCCCGAATTTTGAACCCGTGCCCAAGGCCTGTTCGATCATCGGCCCCAGATGATGCAGGTTGATGACGACTTGACGGAACCCATGTCTCTTCAGCAGCAGGAGGTTCCAGACGATGAGCGGCACCCCGCCGACTGGCAGCAACGGTTTAGGAATGGTGTGCGTCAGCGGTCTTAGGCGGGTGCCAAGACCGGCCGCAAGAATCATGGCCTTCACACGATCAGTGCTGAGGACTGAGTGCTGAGTCGATGATCCGACGCTCAGTCCTCAGCCTTCACCCCTCAGTCCTCTACTGCAATTCAGGCACATACGGTGTGAGGTGCTTCCGGAGTATATCCAGCTCCGGGTGTTTTTCAAGATTACGCTTGACGTAGCTCAGAACGCGAGGGATATCAGCTAAGAATTTCGAGTTGCCTTTGACCCGATCAATGTAGACAAACCGGCCGGCCGCCTTCAGATTGCGTTGAATACTCGTCAGATCAAACAGCCGTCGAAACGCGGCACGATTGGTCCAGACGAAACGCCGTTCGGCCAGCTGATCGAGGTAGTACCCCACTAAATCGTCAACGAGGGCTTCGTCGAGTCGAATGTAGGCATCCCGTAAGAGTGAGGCCAGATCGTAGGTTGCCGGTCCCATCAACGCATCCTGAAAGTCGATCACGCCGAGCCGCAACCCGTCAACCATCAAATTGCGAGAGTGATAATCGCGATGTGTAAAAACGCGTGGTTGCCCAGCGAGGAGTTCCGCGATTCCCTCGAACTCCCGTCTTATTGCCGTGGCGTCCTCCTCAGGCAACGGGTTGCCGCGACGCGCCACAATTCCATACTCAAGGAAATGATCGAACTCCCACATCAGCAACGGCACATCGAAACTGCGGTGAAACGCCAGGCACCCAGGATCCGCCGGCGTCGTGGCATTGATCTGCATCTGCACCAAGACATTGATGGCCTGTTTATACCGTGACTCCAAGCTTGGCGCATCCGCCTGGCTGACAGCCTCCGCCAAGGTCACATCTCCAAAATCTTCCAGATAGAGCAACCCCGCCGATTGATCATAGTAGTGGAGTGCCGGCACCGGCACATTCCCTTTGGCCAGATGCGACATGATGTTGATGAAGGGCAGTTCAGCGATCTGATGAATCCCCCCACTGACCGCCTCCTCAGATTGCTTGAAGCCTTCCGGCTCAGCCAGCTGCATCACGATCACAGAATGTGGTGGCCCACCGGCAACGGTGGCCCGATAGTAGCGCCGATTGGAGGCATCGCCTGCCAATGGCGACAGCTCCTTCAGGACGAGGCCGGGAGAAAAACGAGTCTCGACGGCCTGCGCGATGAGAGTTTGATCGGGAGGAGACAGCGGAGCCTTGAAAGGAGTAGTGTTCGCCGACAACATATTCAGCAAATTATAGCGAGCATCCCACGACTTGTCACGAACACCTCATATTCGATCGGCTCTACCTCAACACTTCTGGAATCGAGCCGAGCGGCCTAAGACTTAACACCCGATGCATGACCGTCACTCCAATCACAGCTCCAACTGTATCCGCCAACCAATCCAACCAGTTGGAATCTCGGAATGGAACAAAGGCCTGGTGGACCTCATCACTTACCCCATACAATGAGGCCAGAAGGATGGCAGCCGGAATCGCTTGCAGTCTCCACACATCCTGTCCACTTCCACGAAGAGCTCGGTAGCACAACGCACCTAATACCGCGTATTCGACGGCATGCAAGACCTTATCACTGAAATGCGTGACGAACGGCATATGCTCTTCCGGATGAGCCTGCGCGGATAAGTAAAAAATGAGCCCGGCGTATCCGCACACCGGCCCCCAGTACCGAAAAAATGTCACCATCTTAACTCCTCATACGATGTTCCATCACAAATCCGCCTGCAGATTGCATGCTCATACCCCCTATGACATACTCGCCAAGATGAAGGGGAATCGGCATCAATGAAGCATGTCCACGTGTGTTTTCTGTGGCATATGCACCAGCCCTATTACACCGATCCGGTGGCCGGAACGGCCAGCATGCCATGGGTACGCCTGCATGCGACCAAGGCTTATTACGATATGGCCTATCTGTTGGAGCAATTCCCGGCTGTAAGCGCCACGTTCAATTTTACGCCGTCCCTCCTCTTGCAGTTACAGGAGATCGGCACCGGAAAGATCCTCGATCTGTTTCTTGAACATGCACAACGCCCAGCGGCCAGCCTCACCCTTGAAGAAAAGGCCTTTCTGGTCCGTCATTTCTTTTCAGCCAACTGGGCGACGATGGTGCGCCCCTATCCGCGATACCATGAGTTGCTAGTGAAGCGCGGACTAGACGTCCCGGGGCATGATCTCCACCGCGTCGCCCGTCAATTCTCCACACAAGAACTGCTAGACCTCCAGGTGTGGCACAACCTCGCCTGGTTCGGATACGGCACCGTTCAACAATATCCTCGTCTGGCTGCGCTGCGCCAGAAAAATCGCAGCTTCACCGAGGACGATAAGCAGGAAGTATTGGACCTGCAACGGATGGCCGTACAAGCAATCATTTCGCTGTACCGGCGACTTATGGAACGGGGGCAAGTCGAACTGACGACGACTCCCTTCTATCATCCGATTCTGCCTCTGGTGATCGACACCGATATCAACCGGCGGGCCAGGCCTGACCTTCCCTTGCCCGCTCGTTTTCATGCTCCGGAAGATGCCGCAGCCCAACTGCAGCAGGCCGTTGAATTTCATCAGTCCACTTTCGGCCAGGCGCCGACCGGCTTGTGGCCGTCAGAAGGATCTGTGTGTCCCGAGATGCTTCCTCTGATCCATCAGACCGGCCTGCGCTGGTTTGCCACGGACGAGGGCATCCTCACACGCTCCCTGGGAATGTGTGGCCACCCATGGCATCGGCAAGCCGCGCTCTATCAACCCTATCGCATCGGTGAACCCGAACATGCGTTGACCGTACTGTTCCGCGACCGCGAGGTCTCAGACGCATTCGGATTCGTCTACCACAAGACGACGCCCGAATCCGCCGCCGAGGATGTCCTGCGGCGAGTGCGGGGCATTATCCACAATGCACCGCAACAGGAGATCATCATCCCCATCATCCTGGACGGCGAAAATCCGTGGGAGCATTATCACGACGGCGGTGAACGGTTCCTGTCCCTCCTATATGAGGCCTTCACCAACCACGAACTGGATCACGACGGACAGGTCCTCGTCCAGGCCTCGACCATGTCGGATGCGATGGCCGCCGTTCAACCCAAACAACATCTGCCCTGCCTCCATTCAGGCTCCTGGATCAATTCAGACTACAAAATCTGGATTGGGCACCACGAAGACAATCGCGGGTGGGATCTCCTCGGTCATACCCGTACACAGCTGGTAAATCTCGCACAGAGTCTTCCGCCTGACCGTACGCGAGCGGCATGGCAAGAACTCTACGCCGCCGAAGGGAGCGACTGGTTCTGGTGGTACGGCGATGATTTCGATACCGATTTTAAGCCAGAATTCGACCGCCTCTTCCGCACCCATCTTCGGAATGTCTGGACGCATATGGGCATCCCGCCCCCCAATCAACTGAATACCCCGATCTGCACCAGGGCCATCGCCGCCGAATCCGATTCAGTCCAACAGCCGCTCGTCCTGTTGCATCCCACAATCGACGGCATGGTAACCGACTTTTTCGAATGGCGTGGCGCGGGAAACCTCAACACCCAGCCCCCGCTTGGAGCCATGTGGAAAGCTGACGGACTCTTCACAATGATCCAATTCGGCTGGACCTCAGATCAGCTCGTGATGAGATTCGACCCAGACGAAACGAGTACGACACGACAGGGCCTCGACGTCGACATTCGGTTGCAAGGGCCTCAATTTACTTTTCAGCTGACCTTTCCACTTGCCTCGCCAGGCCCGGAGGCGTTTCTCTTGTCTCGCCAAACCCAGGCAGATGCCTGGCAGGAGATCGGCTCCTATCGGTCAATCAAGGCCCACACCATTCTGGAGTTGGCCGTCCCCTGGAAAGAGCTGTGCCTGGAACAAGGGAATACGATCCAGATGTCGATCATCGTGCGAGAACACGGCCTCGAAGTCGCTCGCTATCCTGGCCATCATCCGGCCGTCCTGACCGTACCTGGGCCGGAATTTGAGGCCGAACTGTGGAGAGTGTGATCATGGAGGAGAAGAGATGCCGGATCTAAGACGTGACCCCATTGTGGGCCGCTGGGTGATTATTTCCACTGAGCGCAGGGGTCGTCCACATGACTTCATCAACCTGCAACCTGCCCGACCGATTTCGACGACCCTCTGTCCGTTTTGCCCGGGACAGGAACGGCTTACGCCGAAAGAAATCATGGCCTATCGGCCGCAGCCGGGCGGACCCAATTCTCCCAATTGGACCGTACGCGTCGTCCCGAATAAATTTCCCGCGCTGCAAGTTGAAGGTGAGATGGGTCGCGAGGGGATGGGACTCTACGACCGCATGAACGGCGTGGGTGCCCACGAAGTCATCATCGAAACACCCACCCATGTCGAAGGCCTTGCCGATCTTCCAATCAAGAAGATCGAGGACGTGCTGTGGGCCTATCGAGACCGAATGATCGACCTCAGAAAGGACATTCGATTTCGCTACATTCTCATTTTCAAGAACCACGGCGCATCCGCCGGCGCCACCCTGGAACACAGCCATTCTCAACTCATCGCCCTGCCGATCGTCCCGACCAACGTGCAGGAGGAGCTGGACGGATGCCGCACGCACTATCAGCAGAAGGAGCGTTGCATCTACTGCGATATCCTCCGGCAGGATCTCTCCGAAGGAGATCGCATCGTCGCCGAGAATCCGGAGTTCCTCTGCGTCACACCCTTCGCGCCACGATTCCCGTTCGAAATGTGGATTCTCCCCAAACGCCATGCGGCCTATTTTGAGGAAAGTCAGAAATCGCAGTTCGAATTTCTGGCCCCGATCCTTTCGGAGTCGCTGCGCCGTATGGACAAAGTGCTCGCTCGCCCCTCATACAACTTCATCCTCCACAGTTCTCCCCTTCATGAGAAAACCGGCGAGTACTACCATTGGCACCTGGAGATCATCCCGAAACTCACGCAAGTCGCCGGCTTCGAATGGGGCACCGGCTTCTACATCAATCCGGTGTCACCGGAAGAAGCCGCGACGTTCCTCCGCGAAGCAGGAGTCTAAGTGCCGGCCCGCTTTCGCATCGAAGATCCCACGCTTGCGGGGGCGCTACGCAAGATTGAGCAACTGGTTCGCCGCGCCGGTGGGAGAACATGGCTGGTCGGCGGCTCGGTCCGTGATCTCGTGCTCGGTCAACAGCCACGGGATTTGGACCTCGAAGTGACGGGTCTGCCGCCCGGCCAAGTCCATGCGCTGCTGACTGAGCACTTCTCTGTGCAATTCGTCGGAAAAACGTTCGCGGTCTTTAAGTTACAAGGTCTGCCGGTTGATGTGTCCATTCCCTCCCGCATGCGCACTGACGACACCTCTCTCCCCGGCGTACTGAGACAAGCCGACCCCGACATGCCGATTGATGAGGCGCTGGCACGACGAGACTTCACCATCAACGCGATGGCCTGGGATCCGGACACCATGGAACTTCGCGATCCCTTCAACGGTCGCGGCGACCTCGATGCACGGATCTTGCGCCACGCGTCGAACCGATTCTCCGAAGATCCTCTACGCGTCTTGCGTGGCATGCAGCTGACTGCCCGCTTTGAGTTCACGGTCGCCCCGGAAACAGTGGCCCTGTGCCAAACACTCTCCCAGGAAGGTCAACCGAGCGAGCGTCTGTGGGAAGAATGGAAAAAGCTGCTCCTGCAAGGACGCAAGCCATCGCTGGGATTGCAGTTCTTACGTCACAGCGGCTGGCTCCGTTTCTATCCGGAGCTCGCAGCCCTTGAAGGCTGTCCACAAAATCCCATCTGGCACCCAGAAGGCGACGTCTGGATCCACACACTCCACTGCCTGGACTGGTTCGCTGCGGAACGCACCGGTGATGAGCTGGACGACCTGGCCGTCGGGTTGGGTGTCCTCTGCCACGACTTCGGCAAACCGGCCACGACCAAAGAAGAATATGGATGCGTTAGCGCGCGAGGACATGAATCGGAAGGGACAGGCCCGACAGAACGTTTTCTTGAGCGACTGACCAACCAGCACGGCCTGATCGAGGAGGTGATTCCTCTAGTATTGTGCCATCTTCGTCCTCGTGCCCTCCATGACGCCAACGCTTCGGACAGTGCGGTCCGTCGATTGGCAAGGCAAGTCCAGCGCATAGACCGATTGGTGCGCGTGGCACGGGCTGACCACGCTGGCCGACCGCCGAAACAGTTTGATGGATTTCCCGCTGGTGAGTGGCTGTTGGCCAAGGCACGGCAGCTGGCAGTGGACCGTCAGACGCCTCCTCCCATTATCATGGGCCGTCACTTGTTGGAATTGGGAATCCAGCCGGGTCCTGATATGGGCCGACTGGTTGACGACTGTTATGAAGCTCAACTAGATGGAGTCTTCGCAACGCTGGAGGAGGGCTTGGTCTACGCGAAAAGCAAACGTTCTGCTCTGTGCTAGTCAGCAGCGTTGTTCCCGGAATGTCAAACCCTCACACCTATTTCCCCGAATAGCTCGTCCGCCTCAAGTTCCTCCGCAATGGATGGGACTCGCAAAACGCGCAGCCCATTATGCAGGCTAGATGCATGCTAGTGATTGGAATGAGGCAGTTTAGTCGGAGTCGTAGTCGAATAGAAACTATTCCGCTACAGCACCCTGAAGGGT
>JANPKE010000253.1:0-3273 GCA_031425875.1 Nitrospirota bacterium | reverse complement strand
ACTGAATAGTCGTGCGTTGCTCGCAGGACTGAAGGCGCTCGGTCTCGATCCGTTGCCTCCCCCTGATCGACGGATTCCGACGCTGAACTGCGTCACGATTCCAGCACACATCGATGAGGCAGCCGTCCGTTCCCAGTTGCTGGAGAGGTTCGGCATCGAAATCGGCGGAGGTCTTGGCCCACTTAAGGGAAAGGTTTGGCGAATCGGATTGATGGGAGAATCATCGACGGAAGCCAATGTGCTGACTCTTCTGAATGCACTGGAGGAGATCGGTATTCGTCGCGGATGGGTGTCGACTCCCGGCGTCGCGCTGCAAGCGGCTGCGCATGTCTATAGTGGAGGGCGGTAGGTTGTGACGATTGCTATTCATCACGTGCGTCTTATCGATGGGACGGGAGCGGTTCGCGAGCGCGCGACACTACTGGTGCGTGGCACAAAAATATCGGCAGTCGGACCAAGCAACGAGGTCAGAATCCCTAAAGGAGCTGTCCGTATCGACGGCCGTGGCCTTTCGATTATTCCCGGACTCATCGACTGCCATGTCCATCTGTGCTTGGGTGCAGAGGCGGACGTCGTCGCCACACTCGAATCAGAGCAGCCGTCCTATACGTTGTTGAAATCGGCTAGGCATGCGAAGGCGACGATCGACGCCGGATTTACTACGGTGCGCGACGTGGGATCTCGGGATCATTCGATCTTCACACTGCAACAGGCCATCGAATCGGGCGTGATGCCAGGGCCACGCATCGTCGGGGCAGGACGCGCTATCTGCATGATCGGTGGCCACGCACGGTTCATCGGCCAAGAGGTGGAAGGCACTGAGCAGGTCAGGCGGGCTGTGGCAGAAGAGGTTGCCGCCGGTGCGGGGGTCATCAAGATCATTGCGTCGGGGGGAGTGTTGACGCCCGGCACCTCGCCGGATGAGGCCCAAATGACGATGGAGGAGTTGGCGGCAGCAGTCGATGCGGCACAGCAAGCTGGGAAGAGAGTCGCCGCCCATGCCCACGGTGCTGCCGGCATGAAGAACGCAATTCAGGCCGGGGTGCGATCGATCGAACATGCCACCTTGTTGGACGACGAGTGCGGAGCACTCATGAAGCGACATGGAGTCTACATGGTCCCGACCCTTTCAGCTCTGGCGACGACAGCGGCTTGCCGACCAGGCTGCGGCATCCCGGAAAGTGCACTCGACAAGGCTAAAGCCATGACCAAGCGCCACCGAGCCAGCTTCAAAGCCGCCCATCAGGGTGGCATCGCTATCGCCATGGGCACCGATGCTGGCACGCCGTTCAATTACCACGGTGATAACGCGCAGGAGCTTGAACGGATGGTCGCGTTTGGTATGACGTCGATGGAGGCCATCGTCGCCTCGACCGCCACGGCAGCCCAGCTCATCGGGATTCAGGGTTTTGTCGGAACCGTGACTAAAGGCATGGAAGCTGATCTTGTGATCCTGAGAGGAAACCCACTCAGGCGGATCGAGGTCCTACGAGACCGGGATAAAATTGTGGGCGTGATGAAAGCCGGCAAGTTTGTGTCGGGACCACTTGTTGAAAATCGGTAAAACGTAGTCATCTTAGGCCTCACCCTCACCGCCGTTCATAGAACAGCTCCAGCGCCGAGGCTACGCCGTGGATGCGGCCTTTGTGAAAACGCGCTTCCAGACGAGATCGGAGTGAGCGAATCTCTCTTTCGTCGCTTCGCTTGGCGAGTCCCTGAGACACCAGCATGTCCGTGGCGACCTCGACAAGCCGTTGTTTCCGCTGATTCATGTCTGTCGTCACGAACTCATCCATGATTTCAGATGCCCTTGCCGCAACGACCGGCTCCAGGAATGAATCGTACCCCTGTTCTCGGATGGTTCGCTCTCGAATCACGCCCAATTCCGCCCGCACTCGCGCGACGTTCTGCATCAAGATCGAAAACAGCTCTTTCCGGCCTTCATCAAACAACTTCTGTTCGATGTCGTCGAGAATGAGGTCAGGATCCACTGCCGCCGCGCGCGGCTCATCTCCCCAAGACAACCGATCGTAGCTGTGGCGCTTTTCCGCATCACCGATGACTTCGTAGGCAACATTGAGTTCGCGGATCTTGGCGTCGGCGTCTTTGCTGTCGGGGTTGCGATCTGGATGGTACTGAAAAACTAACTTACGGTAGGCTTTTTTGATCTCGTCATCAGACGCGTCGCGGGAGACTCCCAGCACCTGATAGTAGTCCATTCGGAGCATGCGCAGAACTATAGCATGGCGCTTCAAACTCATTCACCTTGACTCCAACTGTACCCGACTTAGTTATGAGCGACAGGAGCCGGATTCTGTTTCAACGCGGGGCGCGTTCTTGCATCGATTTCCCTCCTTCTGATCGGTTGGCTGGTCACAACATTGGGCCCATTTGGACGTGCAGCCAGCACCGTCGCGTTGATCTATCTGCTCGGACTTATTGTGCTTTTGTTCTCCCCAGAAACGAAAGGCAGACGCCTTCCGGCTAGCTCTTGACTTGTCAGAGTCCGGGCTTATCTAATGAACCATGGATACAACACGTACCCCACGGGTCCTCACTCACGATGAGCGAAAAGCTGCCGAAGCAGCGTTTGCCGGTCGCCCCTGTAATCCCGTTTGGTCTGAATCAGCCAAGCGAGTGTATAAGGGCCTCATCCATGCGCTTCCCGCTCTTCCGGAGGAGGCTGTTGGCGCACCCAATCTGAATGTCTCAAGCGGCAAGGCGCCTCTTGAAGCCACTCCGACGTTACCGACAACAGAGGAACCGAAACTCGAAAGCTCATCGAATGCGGGCAAGCAGCTGGAGGTTCCGACAGACGTCCCAGCCAACCAGCTGATTGCGAATCGCCAACAGGCGATTCAAGCCGGATTCTTGATTGATGTGTCACTGGATGCACAAAAACTCGGCCTGACCTTTCCGGTCACGGTGACGAAGCCGCTCTGGGAAGTTGGGATCGCGCCCACTGAGTCGATGTCGGAGGAAGAGAAGACTGAGCGGTTGCGGGATGTGTTGATGGCCTTCCGGCTGCGCATTGCCAGCCAAGCCACGCTTTCGCCGCTGATCGATTTTCCAGCGATGCTGTCGATGCCGCCAGGAGAGGTCCCTCAGCCGGTGCCGTTGTTTGCGTTGATTCAACCTGACGAACAGAATCGCGCGGCGGCCACCCTATTGCTCCCCAACGAAGTCTCCGCGACGATCATTCCGATGAATTGAGTAGTACACAGTGCCCGTCAAACCCTTCTGTATTTCTAGGGCTGTTCACCGAGGGAGGGG
>JANPKE010000252.1:0-2109 GCA_031425875.1 Nitrospirota bacterium | reverse complement strand
CTGTTGGGCGATGGAGAATCTGGCCGAAGGCCACGTCGTCAATCGCATTGTGGTACCAGACGACGACAAGCACTGGGCAAAGGTCGCCCTCGACCGTATGATGGCCATCAGTTAGCGAAATCGTGAAGAACGTTTCCATTTACGTTATCGCGTCGCTCAAGCCCTCAATGTACGCAGATTGTACGCCTCGAGCTTTCGCTCGCTGTGGCCTTGCTGCAAGACGTTTTTGACGATTTCGCAAGATTGGGTAAGGACTAGTACCTCGCCAGTCATTCCTGTATATTCCCTCGATTCCGTATGATCACCGCGTGAATACTCGGATCCCATTGTCTATGGATTACAAAGCAACGCTCAACCTTCCGAAAACTGACTTCCCCATGAAGGCCAATCTGCCGCAACGCGAGCCTGACATGTTGGCCTGGTGGGAGCAGCAGAAGCTCTATGATGAGATACAAGCGAAAGGGCAAGGACGGCCTCGGTATGTGCTGCACGATGGCCCTCCCTATGCCAATGGGCGCATCCATATCGGACACGCGCTGAATAAGGTTTTGAAAGACATCATTGTCAAGTCAAAGACGATGTCTGGCTTTCAGGCACCCTATGTGCCGGGGTGGGATTGCCATGGGTTGCCCATCGAGCATCAAGTCATGAAGGAGTTGGGGGACAAGAAGAAAGACTTAGATGTTGTGGCGATCCGCAGACTCTGCCGCGACTATGCCGAGCGGTTTGTGAGCACTCAGCGGGAGGAGTTCAAGCGGCTGGGGGTATTAGGTGAATGGGATCACCCCTATCTGACGATGACTCCTGGGTATGAGGCCACGATCATTCGTGAATTCGGAAAATTTGTCGAGCGTGGGGGGGTCTATAAGGGTCTTAAGCCGGTTCTCTGGTGTACGCAGGATCAGACGGCGCTTGCGGAAGCGGAGGTCGAATACGAGGACCATACGTCTCCGTCGATCTACGTCAAGTTCCCGGTTGTCACGTCACCGACCGTTCTCAGTAATATTTTCCCAGGTGTCTCCTTTCCGGAAGGAATGAAATTGGTCTCCGTCGTCATTTGGACGACCACGCCCTGGACGCTCCCGGCGAACCAGGCTGTCTGCCTCCATCGCGATTTTGACTATGCCTTTGTTCAGGTCGGCGACGAGTTACTGATTGTTGCAGAAAAACTTTTGGATAGCGTCCTGAAAGCCTGTGCGATCGAGCGCTATCGCGTGGTCGGTGTGAAAAAAGGCGGAGATGGATTCGAAGGTTTGGAGACGCAACGGCCCTTGTCTACCGGCCTGTCACCAATCTTATTAGGCGACTTTGTGACGCTCGATCAAGGGACTGGTTGCGTTCACATAGCGCCGGGACATGGCATAGAAGACTATCTGCTCGTGCTCGATCACAATGCCAAGGCCTCAACAGGAGAGCGTCTTGAAATTGTGGCCCCGGTGGACAGCAGTGGACGGTTTACTTCGATCGTCACAGAGTTCGCCGGACAGCAGGTCTTGAAGGCCAATCCGAAGATTGTCGAGTATCTCCAGGCGAACGGTCGCTTGCTTGGGCATGGCTCGCTCCGGCATTCGTATCCCCACTGTTGGCGGTGTAAGAATCCAGTGATCTTTCGCGCGACCGAGCAGTGGTTCGTGTCGATGGAGACCAATGAATTGCGGAAGGAAACCCTGGCAGAAATCGAGCGGGTCCGATGGATTCCGAGCTATGGCCGCGATCGCATTCACGGCATGATTGAAAACCGACCGGATTGGTGCCTCTCACGTCAGCGTGTGTGGGGCGTCCCGATTCCAGGGTTTACCTGCGAAACTTGTCGACATGTGCTCGCCGACCCTGTCGTGATGGAGCATATTGCGGCCATGATGGAGACAAAGGGCGCTGATGTGTGGATTGAACGGGCGGCTCTAGATCTGTTACCCACAGGAACGACCTGTCCGAAGTGCGGAGGAACCACATTTGAGAAGGAACGTGACATTCTGGATGTCTGGTTTGAATCCGGAGTCAGTTTTGCGGCTGTCCTAAAACCACGGAAGTGGTGGCCTGCCGATTTGTATCTTGAGGGTTCCGATCAGCATCGAGGGTGGTTCCATAGTGCTCTGCTCGCCGGTGTGA
>JANPKE010000251.1:0-3759 GCA_031425875.1 Nitrospirota bacterium | reverse complement strand
TCTTCCCAAGTGGCCGCTCCATCAAATTTCGACTGTCCTCAGCTATCAGCCCGTCGAAAGTTTGCAGGCCAATCTGGAGGGGCGCTATGTCGGGGAACGGTTCGGCAATGTAGGGAATGGGAATCCGACTCCATCGTTTGTGGTCTGGAATCTGTCTGCGAGCTATGACGTGACGAAGTACATGCAGGCCTATCTCCGGTTGGACAACATCTTCAACGAGAAATACGAAGAGACCCTGTTTTTCGGCACACCGATTCGGTCGATTTTCGGAGGAGTGCGAATCAACTATGATCTGCCTCTCTAGGATTGTATGAAGCACTGTCCACGATTAGTGATTGCGGGTACGCATAGCGGTGTCGGGAAGACAACCGCAACCTTGGCGATTCTGGCGGCCTTGCGGGAGCGGGGCCGCCTAGTTCAGCCGTTTAAAGCTGGTCCGGACTTTATCGATCCCAGTCATCATCGGGAGGCTACCGGCCGCCCGTCTCGAAATCTCGATGGGTGGATGCTCGGGGAGGATCTTAACCGCTCGATCTTTGCTCGTGCCGCGTCCGATGCAGATCTTTCCATTATCGAAGGTATGATGGGGCTGTTCGACGGCAGTTCACCGGTGAATGACATCGGCAGCACGGCGGAATTGGCCAAGCAGCTGGAGGCGCCGGTTATTCTGGTTGTCGATGGAAGCGCCATGGCTCGTTCTGCCGCAGCGATGGTAGCGGGCTATGCGGGTTTCGATCCTGCGATCCGTGTGGCAGGAGTTTTGTTCAATCGTGTTGGAAGTGATGGCCATTACCAGCTGTTGAAGGCGGCAGTGGAACAAGAGACAGCTGTGACTCCTGTCGGGTACTTGCGTCCGGATGTTGCGCTGACCATTACCGATCGGCATCTTGGGCTGGTCATGGCTATGGAACCAGAACATAGCCGGCTCTACCAGCGGTTGGCGATGGCCGCACTGGACACGGTCGATCTGGATCGTATTGAAGCCCTTGCCCATTCGTCCGACACGTTGCCGGAAGCCATATCTCCAGCGGTGATTAAGAGTCCAGGCGGTACGATTCGAATCGGCGTGGCCCAGGATCAGGCGTTTTGTTTTTACTATCCGGACAATCTTGATTTGCTGGAAGCGGCCGGTGCTGAAATCATCACGTTTTCGCCTTTGCATGACGACTTACTGCCGGACGTCGAGATGCTCTATCTCGGCGGCGGCTATCCGGAATTGTATGGTGCAGCGTTGGCCAAGAACATTGCTATGCGCGCAGCCGTTAGGCGATTTGCCGAGCGAGGCGGCGTGATCTATGCGGAGTGTGGCGGGTTGATGTATCTCATGGAGTCTATCCGAGATTTCGACGGATTCTCGCATGACATGGTTGGGATCTTTCCAGCCGAAACGGCCATGCAGAAACCAGGCCTCACGCTGGGATACAGAACCGTGGAATGTTCACGCCGCAGCATTCTCGGCGACGTTGGTGCCACGGCACGAGGCCATGAGTTCCATTATTCCACGCTGGTTGCGAAGGGACCGCTGCAGTATGCCTGTGCACTGCGTGATGCTGCAGGACTTTCGAAGGGACAGGATGGACTCATGAGTGGCAACGTGCTGGCGCTCTATACTCATCTGCACTTTGCCAGTCAGCCGACGGTTGCAGGGTCGCTGGTTGAGTCGGCACGTCGTGCAGCTAGTTACGTATCCGCACCGGCTAGGAGATTGCTGGGAGTAGAGCGATGAGAGGGCCGGTTCAGAAGACCTGCGAGCGCTGTGGGCACAACTTCGAGTGTGGCGGATACCAGTGCTGGTGTGGCAAGCTCGGCATTACCGAGACACAGATGGATTGGATCGCAGCGCGATATAGAGATTGTCTCTGTTCCAACTGCTTGGGGAAAATTGTAACCGGTGAGTTAGAGCCTCATCCAGATCCAACAGGCAGTAGACATGGCAACTAGCGAGACTATGATGCGGACCAACGGTCGATTTTCAGCCGCTGAGCGAGAGGCGGTCTATCGCGCGATTTTTGAGCGGCGGGATGTGCGCCGGAATTTTCTGCGGACGCCGATTCCAGATGCCGTGATGATGCGGTTGCTGACAGCGGCGCATCATGCGGGATCGGTGGGATTCATGCAGCCATGGGACTTTGTGGTCATCCGCAATCGTGCGACGAAACGCGCAGTGAAGGATCTCTTCATCGATGCTAATGCCAAGGCGTCCACCCGGTATACAGCTACTATGGGAGCACTGTATCGGGGATTGAAGCTGGAAGGGATCGAAGAAGCGCCGATCAACCTGTGCATTACATGCAGCCGGCGGCGTGGCGGATCATCGGTGCTTGGCCGTTCCACAGTCCGCGCAACGGACTTGTACAGCACCTGTTGCGCCGTTCAAAATCTTTGGCTGGCCGCCAGGGCCGAGGGGATCGGCGTAGGCTGGGTCAGTATTTTGGATCATGAGAAGCTAAAGCGGGTGATCGGCGTACCCAAATCAGTGACGGTGCTCGCCTATCTCTGCCTCGGCTATGTGTCCAAATTTGAGATTCAGCCCGATCTCCAAGCAGCCGGGTGGCGGAGCCGGATTCCAGTCGGCCGGTTAATTCACGAGGAGTCATGGGGCAATCGGATCCAAGACAAGAGAGGGGATGGGGATGCGCATCACCAAGGTCTACACAAGAACAGGGGACGCGGGAAAAACCAGACTGGCCGGCGGACAACAGGTGTGGAAAGACAGCCTGCGGGTCGAGGCCTACGGCACGATCGATGAGTTGAATGCGTCGGTCGGTGTGGTGCGGGTGATGAACGCCGATGTTGTGGACGAGTATTCAGCTGCCGCACAACTTGAAGACGAGCTACGCTGGGTACAAAACAAATTATTCGATGTGGGCAGCATTCTGGCGACGGCACCGGGACAAACATTCAAAAATATGCCGCAGGTTTCTGCGAGGGATGTCACACGTTTGGAAAAACTAATCGACCTGTGTCAGAAAGATCTGGAGCCGTTGAGAGAATTCATCTTGCCTGGAGGTGGGAAGGTTTCTGGGTTTCTGCATCAGGCTCGGACGGTTTGTCGCCGTGCCGAACGGTTGTGTGTGGCCCTCTCAAAAACGGAGCCGGTTGATTCGACGATCATCAAGTTCGTCAATCGGCTGAGTGATGCGTTGTTCGTGCTGGCTCGCTGGGTCTCCAAGACGCAGGGTGAGCCAGAATTTTTATGGGAACGCGATGTCGCCAAGAAAGCTGATTAAGCGCCGACCGCAGCGAGGAACCAAAGGCCGTATCGTGCTTGTCCTTGGTGGGGCAGCCTCCGGAAAAAGCGAAGCCGCTCTCCAGTTAGCCGGCTCACGAGGGCCACGTGCATTCGTTGCCTCAGGACAGGGGTTAGATGATGAAATGGTGGGTCGAATCGCCAGGCACCAAGCCACACGCTCGGCGGATTGGGAGACCGTTGAAGAGCCACTCGAAGTGGAAGCATGGTTTACCAAACAGGGACCTCGGTACCGGACGATTCTCTTCGATTGCGTCACATTGTGGTTGAGCAATCTGGTTGGAACCGGCCTCAACGAATCGGTCATTCTGGCTCGAACTGGAACGCTTGTGCAGAGGATGCGGGCTACAGCAGCCAGGGTGATCATCGTCAGTAATGAGTTGGGCTTCGGCCTGGTTCCGGCTGAGCCTGCGACACGAGCATTTCGTGATCTTGCCGGACGAGTCAATCAGCTGATTGCCGCCAGAGCGGATGAAGTGCATCTGGTCGTGAGTGGACTATCGCTTCGC
>JANPKE010000250.1:0-1816 GCA_031425875.1 Nitrospirota bacterium | reverse complement strand
GGGTCGAACGGTGATCCTCACAAAATTCATTTTTAATGAGTATTTGAAGACCCATCCGGCGCCCGAGGACTGTGAGTACTACCTCTGCGGACCGCCGATGATGAATGCCGCCGTGATCAACATGCTGTTGGATCTGGGTGTCGAGCGAGACAACATCATGCTCGATGACTTCGGAGGATGACCATCATGCATCCCTCCATTCCGCGCCTTCGTGCGCTGATTGCCTTGCTCGTTCTGCTCGCTGCCGGTACCGGCTTCGGCCTATTGCGCCCAGAGCCACCTGCCGCAGAGCTGCACATGAGTGGTCTCACCATGGGTACCACCTACAACGTGAAATACCGCCCCATCCAGGATACTCCGTCACTGAAGGCTTTACAGATAGAAGTAGATGCATTGCTAGCCGAGATCAATCACACCATGTCCACGTATGACCCGGAATCGGAACTGTCGCGCTTTAACCGTATGCGTACCACCGACTGGGTATCCGCATCCGCTTCACTACGTGCTGTGCTCAAAGCCGCGCTCGAGATCGGCGCTCAGAGCGAAGGGGCGTTTGACATCACGGTTGGCCCCCTGGTCAATCTCTGGGGCTTCGGCCCCGAGTTTCATCAGGACCACATCCCGCTGGAAAGCGACATCGCCGCCGCACGCACACGCAGCGGTCTCGATAAAGTCACACTCAGTGACACTCAACCGGCGATACGTAAACACCGCCCTGATGTCTTCCTGGATCTTTCCGGGATCGCCAAGGGGTACGGTGTGGACCGAGTTGCTGAACTCATGACCGTGCGCGGTATTGAACATTATATGGTTGAGATCGGTGGCGAGATTCGGGTGCGTGGGCTCAAGGCGCACGATACACCCTGGCGGATCGCGATTGAGAAACCGTTGTCTGGCGAACGCTCGGTACACACGATGCTGGCCCTCAGCGACATCGCGCTCGCCACCTCGGGCAATTATCGGAACTTTTTTGAAATCGCCGGGCGACGCTACTCCCACACCATCGATCCAACCACCGGCTGGCCGGTCGATAATCATCTGGTGTCGGTGACGGTGCTGGCGGAGACCAGCATGCGAGCCGACGCCTGGGCAACCGCATTTCAGGTGTTGGGACCTGAGCGTGGCATGGCCATAGCCGAACGGCTCAACCTTCCTGTCCTCTTCGTCATCGAACGTGATGGACAATTCGAGGAGCAGGTCTGCTGCGCCTTCCAACGGTACCGGAAACAGGAGGAGCTGTCATGACTATTTTTCTGGTGACCTTTCTTGTCATGGGTCTTGCGATCCTGGCTATGGCGGTGGGTGTCCTGGTCGGTCGCCCTCCGATCGGCGGCAGTTGTGGCGGTCTTGAACGCCTCGGTCTGGAATGCGATGCCGGCTGCGACAAGCCCTGCCCAGAACGTCTTGCCCGTATGCAGCCTAAAGGCAGAGAGTAGTCCGGAGAGAGCGTGTACACACGACCGGCCTGGCTGCTTCGGACATGAGTCGCCTGGTTGGGCGCTTGCACGACGACCGCTTTGCGATGGTAGCAGCTCGCTCCTTCGCATCGATATGATTAACGCGAAGCAGGGAGAGCGTCATGCGCCTGGAAGAGCAGAGGATTCCGTCGTCGCGCGCGGGCATCGGTCCGCGGCTGGTCATCGCCGGAGCCGCGTTATGGTTGGCCACAGCGTTCGCTGTCGCAGTAGCCGACCCACCCACCGCTCTTGGCATCCCTTTCGATTTCATCTTGTTCGCCCTCACGCTGCTCGGTGTCGCGCTGTTCCACCGCCACACGCTGCAGGTGGCGCTCACTGGACTCGGAACGATCGCGTTG
>JANPKE010000249.1:0-3226 GCA_031425875.1 Nitrospirota bacterium | reverse complement strand
CGCGGGGATGGCTCATTGATTTTAATCTGATGGACAGCGCGTGGACCACTCGTTCTTCCCGTAGAACTGTGTGTCTTGTGGGCATTTCTGTGGATTACCCATACAAGGCCATCAAAAGACCATCGTGAGCAAAGTACTGTGGTGTTGAGTTGAGCCTTGCACACAAGGAAAGGGATGTCCGCTTGAAATGTAAGACGGACCCGATTGTTCTTTCGAGCTGGATCGTACCGGCAAGAACGAACACCGAGGCTAACGGTAAAGCTCTGTCTGATGGATGCCGATTGATACTATTGTGAGGGATTGAGGGTTGGATCGGAAGGAGATGGCCAAGGTTGCCTTCGTCCCAGTTCTGTGTCTCGCCGTGGTTGACCCGGAATCGTAGTCGTCGGTCCTAACCAACAGGATTTAGAGTTCTTGTTTTCTACTGATGCGCCTCACGTGCTTCCGATCTCCAACTGCATGGTCCCGAGTTCTCCTTGCAATTTCACATGTGCTGGGGCGATGGTCAATTGGCCTCAGTAATCGCATTAGATTCAGGACCAAGGTCTGGTTATTTTCAGGAGGTTCTCTTGGAGTTCACCACTCCTTGCAGTGTCAAGACAACCGCGTCAAGACTTTCGAGCAGCGACGTGAACGAATCAGATGCAGCAGTCGGCACAGCAGACATTGCCGGTTTCGATGGTGGTCTTGAAAATGTGATCCGCCCGACTTCGGGTGGATTGAGAATCTCCGCGATCGATACTAATGGCGCGCGACTCAAATCAATCTCACAAGAGCTACTTCCCTCATGTTCCTGCTGCTCATCCAGCCGCACGACCGGGCGAAGGGGATAGCGGCTATTCACTGTGGCCACGGTTCCTATTTCTCCGGTCGTCAATCGCACGGTCGTCCCAAGTGGGTACACCCCAAATTGCTCGACGAGTGCCTTCAGAATTTCTCGAGGAAAGGCTCTTCGTTCAGCGACGAGAAGCTCCTTGACCGCTTCGTGCGGGAGCAGACGACGGCGATAGGGGCGCTCACTCACCAATGCATCGAATACGTCGACCACTCCAACGATCAGGGCCATTTCACTGATGTCTCTTCCTGTCAGTCGATTGGGGTACCCTTGCCCATTGAAGCGTTCGTGAGCCTGACGCGTCAATTGCCCCAACCAGTGATACGCGGCTCCACATTTCTCAACTACCTGATAGCCAAGCTCTGGATGCCCTTCGATCAGTTCCCGCTCTTCCTGAGTCCAACGGCCGGGCTTCGTGATCAGAGATTTTGGGACGGCAAATAATCCAATATCATGAACAAGGCCCGCGAGGGCCAACTGGTGCAGTTCTTCCCCATAGTACCCAAGACCGATCCCGACCTTCGTTCCGAGTATAGCCACATTGATTAGATTGGTGATGAGTGGTGGTCCCGCCGGTCCTGCAAGCGCTTCTACCACGAGCTCATCGTTGCACTGCAGCGATGACACGACATCTCCGGCAAGAGCTTCAAGTCGTTCGAGAGATATGGAACGATGCTCCTGCACTGCGGTTGCTATCTCCCCCACCACCTGTTCTGCCTCGTGATACCAGGTTGTCACGATAGCACCCCTGCGCCGATATTCTCTGGTCGATGTAGCAATTCATTTCCGACTTTCTCCACCAATGCACGTCTGATCTGACGTGCTCCCGAAACATGTCCGAAGTAGAGACACAGGTCGCAAAGCGAGTTGATCAATCGGCATACACCGCCGGTGCGATGATAAATGGAGGAAATCGCACGCGGTGAGAATATCCGCAATTCGCTTCCAGCAGCCGCCAGGCGAGCGAGGATATAGGCTTTCGTCTCAGCGCGATCCAAATACTCGATGTGGTGTTGAATGGCCACCCGCTGAGCAAGCTGCGGAATGCGCGTGATACGCTCCCGCAACTCAGGCTGTCCTACGAGCACGAGTGTGATGAGAAACCGGTCATTTAACTGAAAGTTACTGAGGAGGCGTAGTTCTTCAAATAAGCGGTCATGTTCGATGGCCTGGGCTTCATCCACTACGACAACCGTGTCGACGTCTCGATGGTAGTTGGCAAGCAGTTGATCGTTCAGACGACGCAACTGCTCCACACGTGTCCCGTGGGGATCCAATCCAAGTTGAAATAAGATCTCACCGAGAAATTCACTCCCTAGGATAGTCGGGTTCGATACAAGTCCGATCTCATATTGTGATCGAGGAAGCTTGAGAATCACGGCACGACTGAGAAGCGTTTTCCCGCTTCCAATCTCACCGGTCAGCATTACGATCCCTTTACGGGCATGAATCCCGTACAGCATTCGCTCCATGGCCGCTTCATGTTTGGCCGATGCGACATAAAACTTTGGATCTGGTACGTTTTCAAATGGGCGCAGACGCAACCCCCAATGAAGCTCGTAGGCTGATTTCCGAGTCACACCATGATCTTGTACCGAATGCGCAAGTGGCACTAGGCGGTCCTCGTTATTTCAGCACCCCAGTCAACGTGGGGCTTTATGGCGCGCATGGCAGGACACGTTGTATTGCCATGCGCTCCACCCGTCCGTTGTCCGCCCATTCCTCAATCCATTTTAGGCTCTGGTTCAAACGTGATTGGATGGCGTCATAGCGTGTGGCTCCCACGACCATGCGGTGCTGCGTGACAATTGTGAGGAAGCTATGCAGTCCCATGAAAAACAGCATCGCATGGGAGGCATTGACCTGCTGAGCGGCAGACCATAACTGCGCGACACGTTCAACTGCGTTCTGCAAGTCTGCGGACGGCGTACTAAGGGGGTCGCCACTAGTCTTAAGGGTGTGAAGGATGACGGTCAGATGAGGAAGTTCTTGTCGAACGACATCCAGAAAGCCTTGCTCTCCCTCAGCAGACCGCTTAAGAAACTCATGGATGGACGACATATTGAATTGATCAACCCCTCGCTCCATCAGGGCTTCTGCCTGGACCAGCATTGTCTGAACCAATTTACGATGGAATGCGTTGGACGTGATGCATTCATTTTGGAGCCCACGCAGTAATGTCAAAAACTCCTTGGTCGGGATCATCGTCGGCGCATCTTCGGAAGATGCTGAGACGTCTTCTGCCTCAAACGTCACACCCGTTGCTCGGGTCAGGGCTCCATGAATGTGCCCCAGCTGTTTGCAGAGCGCGATGAAGTCATCAGTGGAGATTCGAGTGGAAGGGTCTTGAACGGCTTCCACAAAAGGAAGGGTTGAGAAACTTGCTCGCTC
>JANPKE010000248.1:0-1716 GCA_031425875.1 Nitrospirota bacterium | reverse complement strand
GCTGGATGCCGACAGCCTGCTGAGTCCCGATCTGCTTGCGGAGATTCTGCAGCTCATTGACTCAGGGAAATACGTCGGGTGCGGCAGCACGCTGCGCATGGACGGGTTGCCATGGTGGGCTGGCCTGACACTGCGGTTCTGGACCACCGTCTCTGTTCTCTGTCGCTGGGCTGCCGGAGCGCTGGTGGTCTGTCGCCGCGATGCGTTTCAAGAAGTCGGTGGGTTCGACCAGGAGCTCTACGCGTTAGACGAAATTAGGCTCAGCAAACAGCTCAAACAATGGGGACGCCGACACAGCCTTCAATTTACGATCTTGACGGGGCACCCACTTGAGACATCCTCACGCAAGGTTTCGCTCTACTCAGGCCGAGAGATCGCCGTACAGATCTTCCGAATCTTTTTCCTCCCGAAACGAACCTTACAGGATAAGAAGCACCTCTCTGTGTGGTACGACGGACGCCGCTGAGAAGAGCCTGTGGCTTCGCACAACTTGTTGGTAGGTTGTGCAGCTGGCGTACAGCACGAACGTCGTCACACTATTTTGAAATGGGGTTTAGACAGGCGTGGCAACCAACTGATGTGCGTGCACCAGAAGCCTCTGTCGATTGGGCACGCCGACCTTGTCGAAAATGCTCGTCATGTGATGCCGGACCGTACTGTCGCTGATCGACAACTCGTAGGCGATCTCTTTGTTCGAGAGGCCATGCCCCACTAAGCGGATAATCTGGCGCTCCCGCTCGGTCAACACGTCGGGCCACGCCGGCGACTGTGGATCGGATTCGACCGTCTTCTTGAAGGTGGGACGGAGGGCCAGCCTCGCTGCGCCCTCCCATTCCACGGAGGAGTGGGGCTGCGCGGGGACATACAACGCCTCGATCACTGCGAGCACGAAGGCGGGCGGTTGAACCTTGAGGATGATGCCGTCGACACCGAAAGCAAAGGCCTCGGGCGTGCGGTTCTGGTCCTCCAATCCGCACAACACCACGATCTTACTGGTCGGGGCGGACTCCCGAATCTCGTTGATGGTGCTCGGGGCGTCACCCTCGGTCCCCAGATCCAGGATGAACACGTCGGGTCGGCGCTCGGCGCGGAGCAGGTCAGATATCCTCCCGGGGTAGGAGTGCACGACCATCGGGACGGTCGCACTGCTCTCGAGAATTTTCTGTAAGCCCAACCACACGAGACACTGACTGCTCAGAATCGCGATCGTGCGGGTTGGACTGGCGACGATGGTGTGGATCATGACAGCCCTTTCACAAGATAGCGAAGATCCACTGGTATGCCGGACTTGTCGGCAGAATGCCGGATCACGAACTGTCCCTTCTCATTCATTTCATGGCGGGCTTGGAGATGCTCTGACGGATGGTCCAACATCCTGCTACACACGACGGAGTACTTGTTGTTCGGCTGCCAACCAGTGTGCAAGGGCATGGCCATCCTCTCGGCCATGCTTCTCATACAGAGCGTAGGCGCGTTCCGAGATGCGCGCATGGATACCGTGGGAATCCTGGTCAGGCCGGATAGCGCCGTTCCCGTTGCTCCGTGATTCGGCTCCTGTGTCACGTTGTGTAGCAAGTGAGACTGACTGAGTTTTCTTGGGCATGACGAGGTCTCCATCCTGTTTACAACAAACGCTTCATAGTGCGCGTTCCATACCGGTTGGTCGACGATTTCACCGCGTTATGCCGCTGCCGCACTCAGTTCTGAGTGAAGCAC
>JANPKE010000247.1:0-3417 GCA_031425875.1 Nitrospirota bacterium | reverse complement strand
AATGCGGAGATCGACTCGCGCCTTCTCCACATCGAAACCCGCCATCTGATGGGCGACCAATCCACTTGCCGTCGCTTGCAGGACGAGATTTTCCGTCGCCAATCCCATATCGTGGAACGCGTGTCGATTTGGCTTGCCGTCATCCTCGAAATGCATGCTGGCGACTGAAAGCATCAGAACCGGCGCACGGACCGCCCATGTTTGGTTTCCCTCCGCCAAACACACGAACATTCGATTCCATTCCGTTTCATGGTTTTTGGTCGCCACGATAAAACGCCACGGCTGCTCGTTGCTCGATGACGGGGCCCAGCGGGCTGCTTCGAATAGCGTCCGAAGTGTATCGGTACCTACCGGCCGCTCGTCAAACGCGCGAGGGCTCCACCGTCGGGCGAGCAGGTCATGAATTGGAATATCCATCTTCGCAGGCTTTTCCACCACCCTTCCCTTACCCTTTCTTGGCATTCTCGGCCGTTTGCATGTCAGGCGACCAGCCGCCTCCAAGTGCTTTGTACAATTGTACGACCGAGGCCAGAAGAAACCGACGTGTACTGGTCAACGCCAGCTCTGCTTCGAACAGACTTCTTCGGGCAACGAGCACGTCAAGGTAGTTCGCCAGCCCTCCTTTATAGCGTAGCTCCGCCAGTTTCAGAGCCGACTGCAACGCCATCACCTGTTGTTGTTGTGCTTCGCTCTGAGTACGGGCCGTCTGGACGGCGACGAGCGCGTCCTCAACTTCCCGAAAGGCCGTCAGAACCGTTTGTTGGTATTGAGCCAATGCCTCTTTGGTTTGGGCTTCCACTGCTTCCTGTTGGAAGCCTAATACTTGAGCATTTAACAGAGGAGTCGCAAAGGCAGCGCCGACGACTCCAAATGAGGACGCATCTGTAAAGAGTAAGGATAATTCGGGATGGGCCACGCCAAGCAAGCCAGTCAGAGTAATTTTGGGAAATCGTTCAGCTTTGGCCGCGCCAATGCGGGCAGTGGCGGCCGCCAACTGTTGCTCCGCGACCAATAGATCAGGACGTCGCTGTAACAACTCTGATGGGAGCCCGGCTGGTACCTCCGGAGGCACAATTTGCTCGTCCAAGGAGCGGCCACGTCCGATGGCAAAGGGTCTGCGACCGAGTAACACGCTCAAATGGTTCTCAGCTTGAACCATCTGTCTCTGGAGTTCCGCCTTGCGAGCCGAGGCATTCGCGCGCTCCGCCTCGAACTGATCGGCGTCCAGCTTCGAGGTCATCCCTTGGCGTAACCGTGCCTGAGCAATCCGCACCGACTCTTCCCACGACTGCAACGTTCGTTTGGCAATCTCATGCTGCAGATCAAACTGGAGCAGATTGAAGTAGGCTTCCGCAACAGCACTGACCAGTTGAATCGTCACTGCACGACGATTCTCTTCCTTCGATAATAAATCGGCGCGCGCCGCCTCGTTGGTTCGCCTGACGCGCCCCCAGAGATCCACTTCCCAGGCCAGATTGCCCAGCAAGTAATAGTTAAATGGACTGGCGAACCCGGGAAAGAGGAAGTTTGCCTTACGACCAGCCGGGAAGCTGGACGAGATCGTAATACCCGGGAGATAGTCCGATCTCGCGATCAATGCTCTTGCCCGAAACTCTTCGACCGTCGCGACAGCTCTTTGGAGGTCCCTATTCTCCGTAAGCGCCGTTCGAATGAGCTGCTGCAACTGTTCATCTTGCAGGAGATCCCACCAGGGCAAGTTAGCCAAGGAGGGAAGATCGGACTGGCCCTCCGCCATCCGAAATCGATCTTCCCCATCGGTCTGTGGCCGCTTATAGTCCGGGCCCACTGTGCAGGACAGGAGGAGCACTGCGAGCCCGATGATGAAGACCGAGCGCACGTTAGGACTTCTCCTCCACAGAAAGGTTGGTCATGGTGGCCTGAGTCTCGCTTGCGGCCGGTCGTTCCTTACGCCTAGTCAGTTTTCTCAACAGCACAAAAAACAGCGGCACAAAAAAGATGGCCAAGAAGGTGGCCGCCACCATGCCGCCCATGACGCCCGTCCCGATCGACTGGCGACTTGCCGCTCCTGCCCCACTCGCGATCACCAATGGAACCATGCCGAAGATAAACGCCATCGACGTCATAATGATCGGACGGAACCTCAAGCGAGCGGCCTCGACCGCCGCTTCGATCAACGGACGACCGGCTTCATACCGCGTGTTGGCAAACTCCACGATCAAAATCGCATTCTTGGCCGAGAGGCCGATCAGCGTGACCAGACCGATCTGGAAATAGATATCATTCTCGAACCCTCGAAGCCAGACAGCCGTTAGTGCCCCGAACACGGCAAACGGCACAGCGAGAATCACAGCGAACGGCACCACCCAACTCTCAAACTGCGCCGCTAGGACCAGGAAGACCATCAGCAACCCGATTACAAATACCTGGCCTGATTGTCCACCCACCCGCCGTTCTTGAAAAGAAATGTTACTCCAATCGATTGCATAGCCCTGCGGAACCAGCACGTCCTTCGCTACCCGCTCCAACGCTTCCAGCGCCTGACCAGAGCTGAAGCCCGGTGCCGCAGCGCCCAACAGAAACGCGGTGTTATAGCCGTTAAAGTGATTCACGGGATCCGGTCCACTCTGGTACTCAGCGGTCACCACCGTATCGAGCGGGACCATATTGACACCCCGTGCGCTTTGGGTCCGCACATAGATTTTCGAAAGATCCTGGGGCGTCGACCGAAACTCGGCATCGGCTTCCGTCTGCACGTGATACACCCGACCGAATTTGATGAAGTCGTTAATGTAGAAGTTGCCGAAGTATGCCTGAAGGGTATCGAAGATATCTGAGATTGGAATACCTAACGCCTTCGCTCGCTCTCGATTCACATTCGCATAGAGTCTCGGCGAGGAGACACGAAAATTCGTCCCGACGCGCCCGATGGCGGGCTCTTTTTTCGCCCGCTCGACAAATTGCTGTGCCACCATGGCGAATTTCTTGAAATCGCCGCTGCTCGGATCTTGGAGTTGCGCGGAGAATCCCCCGACGGATCCGACGCCACGAATCGACGGCGCATTGAACGCGAGCAGCAAGGCTTCTGGAATCTTCGCAAACTCCGCGTAGGCCGCACCGATAAGCGCCTTCGCATGATACTGAGGCTCAGGCCGTTCATCCCATAGCACGAGCGGGACGAACATCGTTGCAGAGTTCGGCCCTCTGGTGCCAAACACGAAATTCTGCCCGGTCAGGGCATCGGTGGAATGAACGGCCGGAATGGCCTGAAAGTACCGCTCGACCCGTTCAAGCACTGCCACAGTCCGCTGCTTCGAGGCCCCATCCGGCAGTTGCGCCACGACGATAAAGTAGCCTTGATCTTCTTCCGGTAGAAAACTTTTCGGCAACTTCTGATACAGTCCTACACATACGACCAGGAGCAACGCAAAGACCGCC
>JANPKE010000246.1:0-2084 GCA_031425875.1 Nitrospirota bacterium | reverse complement strand
CCTGCCGGTTTCGTGTGTCCGAAGTGTTCGGGGCAGTCCGCAGGGCTCAACTCCACGCACGACGTGTTTGACCGAAAAATTCAGTAACGCGTGCATTTTTTGGCATTGCAGCGGCCTGGGCCGGCAGTCCCATTTGCGCGCCGGATGCATTGACAACCTCGGCTACCTCCGTGCAAGATGAGGCAAGTAGGATTGCGCCGAATCAGCTGTGCACCATTCTCTGTTAGCCGATCGGTGGATCGACGTGATGATTCGTCGGGTTCAAACACAGGGGCACCAAGTACGAGGGGCACATCAGATGGCGAACGGTACACCGATTCTGTTTCGAGCCGGTTGGTTCTCAATAATGATTGTCGCGGGCGTCGTGTTGGCCAGTTGCGACAGCACGGTGCGGCAAATCGGCAAGTCGACGGAGTCTTCGACTGTCGTCCAGACGGAGGGCCGGGAGAAGCATGCTGACCACACCTATGGCTTTACCGTCAAGTATTCTCCAAAAGATTACGTGCTTCTCACGGAAAGCCCCCTCCAGACAACCACGCATCCGCCGGCGGTCCAGCGCGTACGTTTTCAACAGAAAGACACCGCGACTGGCCAGGTTGCAGACCATGAATCGCCGGGATTGACCATCAGCGTATTCACACGATCGCCGGGACGCCCGCTGGGCGAGTGGCTCGACTCAAGCGGACTGCTCCCTCCCGGCAGCGAAATTTCTTCGATTCGACTGTCAGGCGCGAAGGAAGGGTTGAGAGTAGCCCTCCGCCAGCAACCTGCGCCCAACGAGTTCGTCTATTTCGCGACCGACCAGTATGTGTACGGTCTCATACCTTTTGGCGCCAAGGGCGGGAAAATGCTGAGGTCGTTCCGCCTGATCCCGGATTCCACAAGGGCTCATATGCGCCATTGATCTGAGCGCGCATTAGAAGGTTCCGAAGCACGATCTGAACGCCAGCCTCGCTCAGGGATGTCTGTGGCAAAGGTAGAGAAGAAGAAAAAGGACGTGTGAATAAAAGGGGGTCGGGTGTATTTATTGGCAACTGAAGATGGGCTACCCCGCATAATGCACGAAACCTTCTACTGCACGCCACTATGCCGCTATGACAAGCCTGACGGCGGGTGGGCTCGCCGCTCGGTCGGTCACATACTGTTTCAAGTATGCCTTCTTCCCTCACAGCTCCGCACGCCTGTCTCGCTTGGCGTTTTGGCGGTTTCGTCACGAACCCTCGTGAAACATATGGGCTAGGGCTCCAAAGAGCGCTCGTTACGGTAGCAAAGCATCAGGGCCGTATTCATCGAGATGAATACAGCCCTGATGTGCTTAAGGAGCAGGCTTAGCCGATTCTCTCTCTATCCAGCACTAGGTCCATCAAGCCTAGAAGATGTACTCTCAGTAGTTCCAGTAAGTGCGCGTCGGTTGAGTTTGTCTCGCCATCTTGACGAGAGATCGGCACAGTCCGCAAGATTCCGGGCTGCCTGCCGATCCTGTGTCCGACGATGCATGACCTCGTTTGCGGAGAACACCGTCCAGTTTGGATGATGGCGTTCTACCAGCAGTAGTCTATTTCCGGCCTGGACGTGCCCTTCTCGGAGGACACGGAAATACCAACCGGTTCGACCAGTTTCCTGAACACGAAGAGCAAGATCCTTTATTCCCCAACGCCGTGCCAGTTTCCAGCAGGGCTGTCGTGGTTGCGAGACCTGGACAAGGGACTCTCCAATTTCAAATACATCTCCAATGCACACATCGCCCTCCAGCAACCCATCAGTCGTAAGGTTTTCCCCAAATGCTCCTGGGCGAAGGTCTGGTAACGGTAACGTCTCCAACCAATAGGGGTAGTGCTCTACCGGATAGACATTGACCGCTTTTTCAGGACCCCCGTGGTTCGCTAGATCTGCTTGCCCATCACCCGTCAAGTTAACGGTGCTGAGCCACAGTGATTCGGACGTAGACTGTTTAAAGAAACCGGTTGTCCAAACCTCCTCGAAGGGATCGGAGGATTCTCTGCCCCCCACCGTCCGTGGCTGCCCAACTTGCAAGGAGATGATTGTTGCAACTACCTGATCTTTCATAACAGTCCCTTGCTTAG
>JANPKE010000245.1:0-1591 GCA_031425875.1 Nitrospirota bacterium | reverse complement strand
CGTTGAGGAGACCCCCATGGGCCTGAGAGGGACGCACACTCTTCGATGCCTTCTGGCCATCGGCTTAATGAATGGGCTTGTTGCCTGTGGCAGCCTGGCCAACTGCGTAAATAGTGGGTTCGCTGCCGTCGCCTGTGGCGGTGGGTCTGGCGAGAGCAACGCTCCTTCTCTGCCGCAGCCCACGGCCCCATCCGCTGAAGGTCGCTGGACGGGCGCGACTCCCACAGGTCGCACCGTCCGTGCACTTGTCCTCAATGACGGCTCGTATTGGGTGTTCTATACGGCACGAGACAATCCCACCGTCCTGGCTGGACTGGTGCAGGGAACGGGCACGTCGCACTCCGGCGCCTTCGGGTCCTCGAACACCAGGGATTTCAATCTGGAAGGCGCGGGCATTCGCGCGGCGACAATGCGTGGCAGCTATGTGCCCCAAAAGAGCTTTCACATGACGATCGCGTACGTCACTGGCGACACAGAGAGCTTCACGAGTATGTACGATGCGGACTCTGAGTCGGCCCCGAACATGATTCTGGTGGCCGGGACCTATTCGGGACTCCGTGCCGACAATCACACAGTCACGGTGACAGTGGATTCCACCGGTACGCTTTCAGGTCACTCAACAGATGGATGCACGGTTACTGGGACATTGTCTTCTCGTGCCAAGGGCAATGTGTTTCATCACGCGGTGACATTCGGAGGTGGTCCCTGTCGCCAGGAAACCGAGACGATCAATGGGGTTGCCTTTTATGATGCCGCGACAAACCGGCTGTACAGTGCGGCTCTCAACAATGCCAGAACCAACAGCTTTCTCTTTCTCGGCTCGAAGCGGTAAGCCTCACCGGTTCAATGTTCTGTCTGCTCGCCTCGTCATATCGATAGACTTCTTGAACGATCCCCTGGTCGTCGTTCTGAAATGACACCGGTTCGGCTGCCACGCCGTCGGCAGGTCAGTGACCATGAATACCAGATCGCAATCACGCATCAGATTGCCATGCTGTTCATCGTACTGGCAGAGGGACACCAACCGGTGCCCGTCTTTAGTGACGCCGGTCTCCTCGACCAAGAGTGGCATGTACTCGGGTACGGTGGTCCGCACCGCGCGTGCGCTGCTGGGCAAGTGATTCAGATCCGTCGCAAACGCTTGATACATGTTCATCATCGTGTTCCTTTCTTCGGATGCAGGAAGCCCGCGGGGCGAGGGCCGGAGGCTTCTCGTGACGGTCAGCGTCCCCAACGCTCTGCGATCCAGAGTTTCGCCTGTTGGGCGACAACCACGAGCGCGTCAAGGTCTGCCAGTCCAAAGGACTCCGTATCTTTCACGGTCCCATCGGACGCCTTGTAGGGGCGGGCCACGGTCGTAGAACGGGCGTTTCACGCCCTCGTTCTTCCAGATACTCGCCTGGATGCTGCATCGAAGACAATGCATGTTGATAGGTCAAACTAAGGAACCCGACAAAGAGGGGCCAGCAGTGCGCACGAAGTGGGAGATGAGAGCAAGATCACTGGAGGTGTTCTATCCCGTCGCCCGGAACCATCGTAGATGGCTCCGGGTCGAGCGAGCTCCGAATGGTGGAGGCGAGGGGAGTTGAAC
>JANPKE010000244.1:0-2596 GCA_031425875.1 Nitrospirota bacterium | reverse complement strand
TGTGGCTGCGGCGAGATTGCAGTTGGTCAATACGACCGGGGCGCCGATGGTTGTCGCTGTGACAAGTGCGATTAAAGGCGAAGGGAAAACGACGACCGTCATTAACCTCGGCTATACCCTGTCGCGAGATTTTGGCAAACGTGTGCTTGTGATGGATTGTGACTTTGTCTATCCTGAAATGAAGGCCTTCCTTGAATCACCAGTACGCTATGGGCTTGTTGATTGTCTAAGAAGTGACATTCCGGTGCAGCAAGCCATGGGTGCTTTCACCGATGTGCCATGCTGGATTATGCCGGCTGGCGAAGCTGTAGCTGACTCCAACGAGCTATTAAGGGCAGGTCAACTCGGTCGTGTGTTGTCACAATTGCGAGAGGAATTTGATTATATCCTTCTGAATGCCCCACCCATTTTACCTGTGGCCACCATGAATGTGCTGGAGAGTCATTGCGATTTTCTCCTTCTTGTCGTAAGAGCTAATCTGACGTCTAAGCAAGCTGTCAAACAGGCGATTGGGGCGCTACGTGCAGACAGACCCATCCACGTCATTCTTAATGGGGTGGCATCAAATTCTCTCCCGAGCTATATGCTGGATTACGCCGTCAGCGAGAGCCGAGTAGCGGTGTAATCTCTCTACTCAATTTGTGGGATGGGCTGAGCCTGTTATCACCAAACACCTGCTTCGCTTGATCTCCAGTAGTCTCTCCCACCGCACTTGTTACCTGTGACCTGGACCTACGTCTGAGATAACCGGGAGCTAGAGTAGCCGGTTGCTTCCGCTCCACGCTCTATCTGATGTTGGATGGAAAGCTTGATCAGGATCTAATGCCTAAGTGAGTTATACGGGCTGGCCGCAGGCTTTTTTGCATTACTAAATCGGCTGCCAAGGTTTGAGCCTGTAGGTTGCTCATAGATTAAGACAGCCAAACGAGCGTGGCCTGACGGGCTATCTGGTACCTTCTGGAACATGGAGGATCAGCTGGAGAAGGGGTTTGCCAGGCCGCTTGACAACCGCGTATCTTCACAGCCGCCAGTATCGTATCGACGCAGGAATGTGACTAGGTTCGAGGATGCTTTTGACGTCGATCACGACGGCTTGTTTCTGATTGCGAAGAGGCTTGAGGAGATCTTCGATGCTCATATCGGAAAACTTCTTGTGTGCAACGGCAACGACTAATCCATCAAGCTCTTTCATCTTTCCCCATTCGACGAGGTGAATGCCGTACTCTGCCACGGCTTCTTCACTTTCGGCAATTGGATCATGCACGAGTACCTCGATCCCATACTCACGAAGTTCGGAGATGATGTCGGGCACTTTGCTGTTACGGAGATCTGGCACGTTTTCCTTAAACGTCAAGCCGAGCACTCCTACCCTGAGTTCATTAGCAGGGCGCGACATGTGGCTGAGTAGTTTCATGGTGTGTTCCGCCACAAACTTTCCCATACCATTGTTGATGCGACGGCCTGAGAGAATCACTTGTGGATGATAGCCCACTGATTCTGCCTTTGAAGTCAAATAATACGGATCCACTCCAATGCAATGGCCACCGACAAGGCCAGGAGAGAACTTGAGGAAGTTCCACTTCGTCCCTGCAGCTTCAAGGACCGATTTAGTATCTATTCCCAGTCGGTGGAAAATTAAAGCGAGCTCGTTCATCAATGCGATATTCAAGTCTCGTTGAGTATTTTCGATGACCTTGGCTGCCTCCGCTACCTTGATGCTTGATGCTCGATAGACACCTGCCTTCACAACCAATGCATATGTGTCTGCTACGATGTCCAGCGATTCAGGGTCCTGTGCCGAGACGACCTTGATAATCTTTTCGAGCGTATGTTCCCTATCTCCAGGATTTATTCGCTCCGGCGAGTACCCTAATTTGAAATCTACACCCGCCTTCATTCCGGAGGTTCTTTCCAAGATTGGCAGGCAAACCTCTTCGGTTGCACCCGGGTAGACCGTCGATTCATAGACCACGATGGTACCGGGAGACAGGTTCTGCCCGATCAGCTCTGAGGATTTTTGTAAGGCGGTAAGATCCGGCTGCAATGCGTCATTGATGGGAGTCGGAACGGCAACAATAATGAACTTGGCTGTTTTGAGGTCTGGCGGCTCCGATGTATATCTGATTTGAGCAGCGGCCAGATCATCTTGTGACACTTCTCCTGTGCGATCGATTCCCTTTCGTAATTCTTCAATTTTCTTTTCATTAATGTCAAAGCCAATCACGGGAGCAATCTTTCCAAATGCCACGGCAATCGGAAGGCCCACGTAACCTAAACCCACAACAGCAATCGATCGCGATTCTTGCTTATTCATACTGCCCCCTCGTGAGGAACGAATGATACAACTGACGCCAACAATGGCAGAAGACGCCTTGGTCGTCAAGGAGAGGCTATGCTTTGCCGAACTGGTCTGTTTACGGCACTACGTGTATTTACCTCGGAGACTATAAAAGTGTGGGCGTGTAACTTCTCCAAAAGTGCATTTCTTCACGCAAGGCAAGCGAATGAGTGAGCTCAGACTATGCACTATTTAGTGTTCGGCTCAGTAACTGTACATTTCAGACGTCTTCCTCCAAGCCTAAGGAGAAGGCAGTCA
>JANPKE010000243.1:0-4220 GCA_031425875.1 Nitrospirota bacterium | reverse complement strand
AAGTGCTCGATCGGTCCCCGACCGGTCGGCCCCATGAGGCCGGTCCCGTGGGCATCATCGACATACCACGTCGCCTCGTATCGCTCGGCCAGCGAGGCTAGATCCGACAAGGGAGCGAGATCGCCGTCCATACTGAAGAGCCCTTCTGTGATGATGAGCGTGGGACGACGTTGTATGTCGATGATGCCCACGGGACCGGCATCATGGGGCCGACCGGTCGGGGAACGATCGAGCACTTCGGTTTGGAGCAGCGGATCCCCTTTCACATGGGGACACTCAGTAAAGCACTCGGAAGCCATGGAGCCTACATGGTTGGACCCAACGACTTGATTCAGTATTTGATCAACGTAACCCGTCCGTTTATTTTCACCACTGCTCTTCCACCCGCCACCGCGGCGGCAGCTTTGGCTGCAGTCGCGGTCATTCAAGGTGAGCCCGAACGTCGGACGCGGCTCTGGTCCAATCGACAACGGCTGTTCAATGGAATGCAGACTCTTGGTTTTCGGATGACTCCAACCGTCAGTCCAATTCTACCGATCCTGGTGGGCGATGCCGCCACTGCATCAGCATTCGCCGAACAACTGCTCACTCAGGGAATCTACGCGTCCGCAATCAGGCCGCCGACTGTTCCGGATGGAACCAGCCGCATACGTTTCACGGTGACGTCGGAACACACGACTGAGCAGATCGACGAAGCACTCCATGCACTTGACCTCACCGGTCGTGAGACCGGCATCCTCTAGCCCACCTCCTCATCGGCCCGCATCTTCCGGCTATTTTCTTGCTTTCATGTTGGCCTATGGCATGATCACAGGACATTTCCACCACACAAGCAACCCATCACACGAGGATCACGGGCGATGGATATTTCGAAGCTGCTGACGTTCTCGGTCAAGGAGGGTGCCTCCGACTGTCACATCAGTGCCGGCGAACCTCCGATGATTCGCATTCATGGCGATCTCAAAAAACTTGACCACCCTCCCCTGACTCCCGACGAAACACACGCTCTCATCTACGACATGATGAGCGACTCTCAACGAAAGACGTTTGAGGAAAAGCGAGAATGTGACTTTTCCTTCGAGCTTGGAGACATCGCCCGTTTTCGCGTCAACGTATTTGTGCAACAACGGGGGTTGGGCGCCGTCTTTCGGAACATTCCGACCACCATTGTCCCGTTGGAAAAACTCGGCATGCCGCCGATTCTTCGGCAACTGTGCGACAAGGAAAAGGGATTAATCTTAGTGACCGGACCGACAGGCTCCGGAAAATCCACCACGCTCGCAGCGATGGTGGATTATCTGAACAACACGTTCGAAGGTCACATCATCACCATCGAGGATCCCATCGAGTTTGTCCACAAATCCAAGAAATGTCTGGTCAATCAACGCGAACTCGGCGTACATACGCTCTCGTTCGCCAATGCCTTGAAGTCGGCGCTTCGCGAAGATCCGGACATCGTCCTGGTGGGCGAAATGCGGGACTTGGAGACGATTCAGCTAGCCTTGACCGCCGCAGAAACCGGACACTTGGTCTTCGGTACCCTCCATACTTCAAGCGCGCCCAAAACAATCGACCGCATCATCGACGCCTTCCCGCCGGCACAGCAGGCGCAAATCAGGACACAGCTCTCGGAGGCGTTGGAAGCCGTGCTGACCCAAACGCTGCTGAAGAAGAAAACCGGCGGACGCGTTGCCGCACTCGAAATCATGATGGCGACAACGGCCGTACGCAATCTTATCCGTGAGGCCAAGCTGCACCAAATCCCCGGGATCATGCAGGCAAGCCAAAAGGACGGCATGCAAACGATGGACATGGCATTGGTCGATCTCGTGACGCGGGGAATCGTTCATAAGGCCGAAGCACAGTCCCGTAGTATGAACCCCAATCTCTTCAGTTCACCGATGACCGGAGCAGCCTAGCACCCACGCGACGGAGTACAGCCGATGGATGTTCGAAGTCTTCTAAAAGTGATGGTGGACCGCGAAGCGTCGGACTTGTATTTGACGGTCGACGCCTCGCCGATCTACCGCATCCATGGCGCAACTCAGCCGACCGACGCTCCCCTGTTTACCAACGAACAGCTCGAAGCACTGGCATTAGCCTTGATGCGTGGTCAACAGCGCGGCGAATTCGAAGAAAAGATGGAGATGAACCTAGCGCTCTATTACAAAGAGTTGGGTCGTTTCCGCGTCAACATCTTCAGGCAGCGGGGTAATGTCGGATTGGTCTTCCGTCACATCAAAGCAGAAATTCAGACCGTCGAGCAGTTGGAACTCCCTCCGATCATCAAAGATATCGCAATGACCAAACGCGGCCTGGTGCTGGTGGTAGGCGCAACCGGGTCCGGGAAGTCGACCTCGTTGGCCGCCATGATCGACCATCGCAATACCGTCCACCAGGGCCATATCATTACCGTGGAAGACCCGATCGAGTTCGTCCATCAGCACAAGAAGTCGATCATCACCCAGCGCGAAGTTGGATTCGACACGTTGACCTTCCAAAGCGCGTTGAAGAATACGCTCCGTCAAGCTCCGGATGTGATTCTTATTGGTGAGGTCCGCGACACCGAAACCATGGAAGCGGCAATCACCTTTGCCGAGACCGGTCACCTCTGCATCGGAACGCTGCACTCCAACAACGCCAACCAGGCGATCGAACGCATCATGAACTTTTTTCCGGTCGAGCGCCATGCCCAGATTTATTTACAGTTATCTCTCAATCTGCGCGCGATTATCTCCCAGCGATTGATTCCCTCGGTCGATGGCAAACGGGTCCCAGCCCTGGAAATCATGCTGGACACGCCTCGCGTCAAGGATCTAATCAAGAAAGCCGAGGTCGACATACTCAAGGAAGCCATGGAACAAGGCATCGACGAAGGGTGCCAGACCTTTGATCATGTCTTGTTTCAGCTCTACAAGACGAACAAGATCTCGCTGGAACAGGCCCTCATCAACGCCGATAGCGCGAACAACTTGCGCCTCAAGATCAAGCTTGAAGGACTGAAAGGCGATGATGCCGTGAATGCCCTGCTTGATAAGCAGATGGGGGGACAGGGTGCCGATGCCTTTAAGATTCAGGGCGGCGCTTCGGGAAATGTCACGCCGATCCGCAAGCGATAGTCACACGACTCCATCTTCAAGGGGCTAGCCCCTCTTCGGTCTGACGCTCAAGATACGACGCCATTTTCTCAAGAGCCAGCGCACTCAGTTTGGTTCCATACCACGTCGGCATCGTCTTCTCCGGATACCCTCGCACCACAAATCGCTGCGGCTCCAATACCGATTCAACGATGTACTCATGCACCGTCTTGGCCTCCCCACGGTAGCCAGGATCTGTAAGCCGTTGCTCACCGGTCGTGCCAAGCACCAACGGAGGCCCGACTTGGCCGGTGGCCCCGGGAATCCCGGGAATGATGTGGCATACCGGACAGCCGGGTCTGGTCAACACCTCGATGATAGGCTCATCGCCCGTCACCAGCGATATCGCTTCCGGCGTAAGTGCGAGATTCGTGGGTTGAGTTGGTGCCTGGCTGGAGACTCGGAAATCACGAAGCGCCCACACAACCGACAGCAAGACCAGACCGATAGCAATCCAGACTACGAGCCGGTCCCTGATGCGCATGCCAGTATTTGGGCCGGATAATTGAACTAACACCTAAAACCTAATCGCCGGCCGCTTTGTTCAACGCCTATTTCATCCCTTGGACCAGTTTCATGAGCTGTTCGAGCCCACCCGCTTCGATCTTGCCATTGGGCGTCAGCTTGTCGACCAGATCAGGAAGAAGGCCAGCCAGCTGTGAACCCACCGCTCCAGAGGAGAGTCCTGTCTTACCGGCCAGTTGCTTCAGCAGATCACTGCCTAGGCCTTGTTCAATCTGGTTCGGTGTCACCGGCAGATTCTGGCCCGTGCTCACCCAGGAATTCACGATTTCACCCAGCCCGTTCTTCTGAAACGCTTGAACAAGCCCGGCAAGTCCTCCAATACCGCTGTCCTTCCCGAGGAGACTGGCCACGGCTTGCAGCAGAGGATTCTGCCCCCCCTGTCCGCCCAACATGCCGCCCAACATGCCACCCACCGCTTGCCCCACTTGATCCATCAGTCCCATGATCCGCTCCTTCCCTTACAGGAAATAAAAAAGTAGGTGTCAGCAAAAGATCACTTTGCTCGTCATCTGTAGCGGAGGATGTACCACAGATATAGATCACAATCCAATGGACACT
>JANPKE010000242.1:0-2846 GCA_031425875.1 Nitrospirota bacterium | reverse complement strand
TTCACATTGCCAAGGATGGTCGGGCGGATCACCATGGGAATTCGCCTGTCGGCGAAGCACATCACGTTGGAGGATTGAGTTATTTCGCCCAAAGGGTTCTCCTCAGAAACGATTGTACGCGACAAGACACTGTGCGAGATGAAGGCTCTCACCATGACAAGACAGTGTGATCATTCAGGGAAAGGGAAAGATGATGAACAGATTTGGTCATCGAATTACTGCCGCGACGGTGTTGCTGGGTTTTATGACGATGAGTACTGCGTGCTACGGTCCGTTCAATCTCACGAAGAACGTCTACCACTGGAACAGCAATGTCAAAGGCAGCGGTGAAGTGAATAGCAAATGGATGAGAGAAATCGTCTTCTTCGCATGCTGATCATCCCGGCCTATATGTTCTCGGCGTTGTTGGACACCTTTATCTTCAACTCGATGCACTTTTGGACCGGGGAGAGCCCCATCAAGGCCTCTGACATGGGCAGTGACGGCACAAAGGTCACCATCTTGGGTGATACCATGATCCGATGGAGGCCTTCAGAGGGTGGCGCAACCGTGACCTATGAGCGGCATGGGATCGTCGAACGCCGTGGCACAATCGTAGCTAGTTCGACAGGCTATTGCCTGGTTGATGAACACGGAAACCAACTCTCAGAAGCGGAGTATTCAGCTGATGGTGCTGTACGTCTCCTGAATAGAGATCGTCAGGTACTCCAGCAATGGAGCGAGGAGCAGCTGCACACGATCGCTCAGGGTCGTTCTGCTCATGTTCAGTGAAGTGGGGGATTGAAGCAGCAGTCCGGAGTCAGCCTGGTGCTGGGGAACCGGCATCAGGCAATACCAGTATATTAAAAGCGCAGTCCTGCGCCCACCAACCCATAGTGGGTACGAAAATCCATGGCCAGTCCTTCCCAGTGATAGTTGGCCGAAACGTATCGATACTCGCCGAACAGAAACCACTTGGGACTGATTGCAAATTGCCCTCCGCCGAGAAACTGATGAACCAAAGCATAGGCTGAGTCGAAGTCTTTATCGTCTCGTCCTGCAATGTTTGGGTTCAGGAGTGTGGCGTGAGACCAGCCTAGGCCGAACCCAACGTACGGACGAACCCGCTCACCAGGATAGCGCAAGATCAGATTGAATGTCGTATTGATCAGGAGGAGGTCGGAGCGACCAGTCTCGTTGTGACGCCCACTGGCGACGTTGGGAAAGAAAATCGCTCCACCGTGCATGTTGGAATCGAGCTCGAGGCCCACCATCCGACGGAGCGCAGCTGGGAAGAGTCCCACTTTCAGGCCAGCACCGAAGCCGTCTCGAATCGAGGCGGGTACCGTCGTCTCTTGGTTGAAAATCTCCAGATCACGAGGCCAGCTGCCCAGCGCATAGGCGCTCAGTTCCACGTCTCCGAACTCGGCTGCGACCGCCACGTCAGTGACACATAAGGAGCAGAGCAACGCACTGGAGAAAGCGATCAATCGGACGAGGGAAACGAATCCCACAGTTTCACGAAGGTTAGGAGGGCGAAAAAAAGAAAGGGCCTTCTGGAGAATTTCCGGAAGGCCCTTCCAAAGCGTACTCTATAGCTGTCTAGTTACCACGAACGATCGTGCACCATTCACCGAGGATGCCCAAGATATTCTTGGCGGAGTGGTCCACGGAAGCGACTTTGGTGATCCCTCCGGCAGCCTTTGCAGCCTGGACGCTTGCATCACCGGTAGCGACCCATCCGAGAATCGACTGGCCGCAGGCCTTACCCTCTTTGCTGGCTCCTGCCTCGTCGGTTGCGACATCGCCGTATTTGGTTTCATTGTAGATAACACCAGCCATCGGCGAGGCAACGATCTGACAGCCGCTCAAGCTGAGGCCGACGAGGGCAATAACCGCAAGGGATAAACGGGACGCGTGCTTCATAGATCCTCCTTAATAGAAGTTAGACCGCAAGATTGCTTAGGTGTCATAAACAATCAGCCCGAGTATAGTCATATAGGTGGTATCCGTCAATCAGGAATGTTGGTCATGTGTCATGTCTCGAGTATGAGTAGCGATCCAACCTCAGGGCCAAGAAAAAGTGTTGCACTCATCAGTGATTTATCTATAATCATCTGGCTTGTTTGATCGGTGTGAAGTATTCTTCAACCCGAACTTTCTTATCAACATTGGAAACGAACTCGGCTATACTTTAGGTCGATGTTTTGGCAATAGTAGTAGGTGCTTAACCAATTTCTAACGGAGGAGGACTTATGTTGAAGAAAGTGCTCGTATTGTCTATCGCCGTACTGTTCAGTGCTCAGGCGGGACTGGCGATGGCATCGAATCCAGACACCGGTCCGGGCTGTGGATTGGGAAAGTTGGCTTGGGGAGAGTATAAGGGGCAGAAGGAAATTGCTCCTCAAGTGCTGCAGGCCACCACGAACGGCACCTTTGGTAGCCAGACGTTCGGTATCAGCTTTGGAACCTCCGGATGCACCAACGATGGCAAGGTCATGAGCGAGCATAAGACGACGATGTTTGCCTCGCTGAACTCTGAGGCGCTTAGCGCCGAGATGGCTCAGGGACAGGGCGAACACTTGGCCTCGCTTGCAACGCTGATGGGCGTCCCAGCAGAGCAGCATTCGGCTTTCTTCGCCATGACCCAGGAGCGGTATACGTCCCTGGTTCAAGCTGGGGAAGCTTCTCCGGTCGCATTGGTGAAGTCTCTTAATGATGCGATCGCGGGCCATCCAGTCCTCGCGCAAGCATCGGTACGCTAATTTGCACAAGGGGCCCTGGCAGAGATGTCAGGGCCCTTGCTGTCTCTTTCACACCGTGCTGGTCTTTCTTCTCGCGTTTCTAGCCTGTTTGTTCGCTCCCTC
>JANPKE010000241.1:0-2358 GCA_031425875.1 Nitrospirota bacterium | reverse complement strand
GCCTTGGGTCAGGCGCAAAAGTCCCTTATGTTGTGCATCGATATCGAATAGGAGTCGGTAGTCCACCGCGAGCCGTTCAATCGGGTCGCCGCAATCGGCACGAAAACGTAGGACTGAGTAGGCCCCGTCTGTGTGATGATCGATGAGCTGGTCAAGCACCTGAATCTGGCAGACTTGTCTCTCTGCTGATAAGGCGAGACGAGCGAGTGCGTAGGACCCAATCTCGGCATGCCTGTTCCGGACCTCTCCCCAGGAGAGTTGACCATTCCCGTCACTATCCAATCCAATTGCATCGGCAAGGTCGCGTAACGCGATGTCCCATTGCCCCTCAACGTGATCACTCTGAATCGACAGTGAGAGATAGCTGTCGCTGGGTTTATGAGCCCAAGCAGGACAAGCTGGAAGACTCAGAAGCAGCCACGCTATGACGATAATGACGCGCATCAGAATGATATTTCTTGAATCTGCTTCGCAAGCTGTCGCAGTCGAAAGTCTTCAACATGGTTGCGGTTCAGCCACTCGAGCACCGGCTGTGCCGCCGCACGATGCCTGTCGGCAATCGCGCTTTCCAGAAGAATCCTGGCGTCCGCCGGTTCCCGCTGGACGTTCCAATTAGCCTGAGCTAACGGCAGCGCCCGTTGGGCATTGCGCAATAAGGCCAATGCGAACCGTGCTTCTTCTCTCACATGGACCGTCGTTCCCCGCTCGCGACCTGCGGCAAAGCGAGCCGCGAGCTCCGATACGTGACTCTTGAATGTGGGCAGGTCGAGCGCCTGTTCCGCGAGCGCGAGGCGCAAGAGTAATCCATCGGCTTTGGATTCATGTTGGAGTAGGGAGGTGACGTCCCGATAGCGGCCTTCATCCAGCAGGAAATCCGCATAGGCGCCGAGCAAGTATTGATCCTTGATGCCGACCTTAAAGGCTTCGGCGAAATACTCTTCAGCCTCTCGGATTGCGCCTGTACGCACAGCCGTTTCGGCCAGGATCGTCACAATCCAAATTCGCTCGCGACCGGAGAGGCCAGGATTCGAAAGCACCTGCCGGAGTAGTTCTTGGCTTTTGGCCGATTGCCCCGTCACACCAGCGATGTCACCCAGGCATCCGAGAAGCACATGAGAGGCAGCCAACCGTGCGAGCCGCTGACAGGCTCGGCGTGCCTCGTCATAACGCGCCTGTACTTGAAGAATGGCTGCTTTGGTGAGCCAAGCCTGGGCATTGGTCGGCTGTACGGCCAATACCTGGTCGAGGTCGGCCAGGGCCTCGTTGAACTCATGGGCGTTCTGCCTGATCGTGGCCCGTAAGAGGAGTGTGGTAGGCGGAGGGGTCGGCTCGCTCCACCAGGGACTGAGGACCGCCTGTGCTTGCCCAAGGAAACGTGGATCGCCTTCCGATCGGCCTTGTTCAATGTAGCGAGCAGCCAGTCGTACAGCCGAATCAAGATTCCGAGGATTCAGTCGTAGAGCGGTACGTAAGAGATCGAGCTCACGTGCGACGGGGTCGGACGCCTTGAAACTGAGCCGTTGGAGAACTTGCGCGTCATCCGTTGGCCGGTAGGGTTCGGGGGACGCGGTGCCGACTTCGCTCAACACGAACCATCCGATCACGCTGACAACAGTGAGCAATCGAATCATCGGCTACTCGCGTGAATAGGTGATGGGAATGCGCATGGCGACCTGCTGTCGGTCTAATGGGCGGTCAAGTTGCATCGGGAAGGCCCGCTGTACGAGGGCGACTGCTTCCTGATCGATGCGATCCAGGCCGGAGCTCTTCACCACTGCAGAGTCCAGCAAGATTCCTTCCTTTGAGACCACGGCTTTGACCAAGACCTTAAGGAGGCGTGAGTCATCGAGGGATGGGTGAGAAGATCGCTTGAGCTCCTCTAGCCGCCGGAAGATCGCCTGTTGAAGCCAGCCGTAGTCGGGTCGTATCGCGGAAGCAGCGGGAATGTCTAAATCGGTAGCTGGCAGCGGCGATGGCTGTGTAGCGTCGGTAGATCGAGCATTCTTTTCGAGGGGAGCGGCAGCAACAGCTGTTTCTAGTTGCGGTGGCGCTTGCGTCGTTGTGCCGATCGGCGTGTCAGTTGGTTGTCGTGAAAATTCATTGGCCTGGATCAGAGGAGGGGGCAATTCATGTGGTATTGAGCTTGTGTCCGACTCCCGCGGTGATATGACTGATGAAGGACTGTCAGGCATGAATGTCGGTGCGGTTGGTGCTTCAGTCTTTGGTTCACGTGAGGATATGCGTTCAGTAGTTGGGGCAGCTTGCCGGGTCGTGCGGTTCGTGAGAGAGGCGGTAGGTGTTCGATCTGGTGGCTTCGGTGCGGGTCGTTTGATGGCATCGGCAGTTTGAACTGACTCG
>JANPKE010000240.1:0-3331 GCA_031425875.1 Nitrospirota bacterium | reverse complement strand
GCACATTCTGAAAGATGGTCGGCCACATAGTCATCAAGCTGGCAACTGCCTTTCTGCATCAACAACACGAGGGCCGTAACGGTGGCCAGCGGTTTTGTCAACGAAGCCAGGTCATAAATTGTGGAGGGACTGACGGGAGATCCTGGAGGGACGGTTGAAAGATGACCGGCATGAAAGCGAGAAACCGGTCTATTGCCACACCGCACCGCTAATACGGCCCCCGGGAAGACCCCGTCGGTAACGGCCCGATCGAGTGCTGTTTGAATCACACTAAGATTAGGCATTGGGATGAGGATGACGGGCAATGCTCAGGAGTAATGATCACGCCGTACACAGTGGAAGCGTTCTCAACCGGAAACGGTCAACGGGTAGGGCTTGATTCCCCTTCCAGTTTTTCTTCCTGCATGACGCCATGATCCTGGTACGCTTCACTGGCTTCCACGTCCAACATCCGCTCGAAGGTATGAAGCGTCGCCCGCATCCGCTCAACCATGAGCAGCCGCTGCTTCTGCAACAGAGACAGGTCTCGCTGTGTGTTTCCTAGCTCGACTCGCGCTTGTCGGAATAGCTCGCTGGCTTTCAGTTCCGCTTCTTTGACAATCAACTCGGCATCGCGTTGCGCGCTTCGCTTGACATCCTCGGCCAAGGACTGCGCCGAGATCAATGTGGTAGACAAAGTCGCCTCGGTCCGTTTCAGATCCGAGACCTGCTGTTCAAGCGTCATAATTCGATCACGCAACGTGGCATTGTCACGGTTCAGGTATTCGACGGTTTGTGCAATCTCTTCTAGAAAGCGGTTGACCTCTTCACGGTCATAGCCACGAAGCTTGACTTGAAAGACCATCTGTTGAATATCGAGCGGTGTGATCTTCATGGCATCCCCCATTCGTTGAATCAATTCATCCGTACCGCAAGGTCCTTAATCGACTGTACGACCGCAATCTGCAAAAACCAGATGGTCACGATGACGATCAATGGCGACCAATCCATGCCCATCCCCGAGCCCAATCGCCGTCGGATCGGGACCAAAATCGGTTCAGTGACTCGGGTAAGGAATTGAACGATTGGATTCCACGGATCCGGATTTACCCAAGAAATTAGCGCTCGAGCAATGACGATCCAGCTATAGAACGTCAGCGCATAATCAAGTACCGTGGCCACCCCTAACAACGTATTTCCTACGACAAACATCAGCCTCCGAGCTCCTGAGAACGTTTCGTTGCGGCCTCAACGGCGTCGATCAACAGACCCCGGAGGCCTCCCTGTTCCAACCGATGCAAACCCGCAATTGTCGTTCCGCCGGGGGAAGCCACCTGATCCTTGAGCTGCGCCGGATGCTGCCTGGTTTCCAGGACCATCCGTGCCGCGCCCAAAACGGTCTGCGCGGCTAGGAGACTGGCTGTTTCTCGCGACAACCCCATCTTGACGCCGCCATCGGCCATCGCTTCGATCATGAGAAAGACGTACGCCGGTCCGCTTCCGCTCAATCCGGTCACGGCATTCATGAAGCGCTCATCGACAGGCACCACCCGACCAACCGACTCAAAGAGCTGTCGCGCACATGCCACTTCTCTCTCCCCTACCCCGGGACCGATCGCCAAGGCAGTCATCCCTTCACCGACCATCGCCGGCGTATTCGGCATCGCGCGAATGACGCGAGCCTGCTGCCCACAAGCCTCAATAATTCGCATGAGTGGCATTCCCGCAACCACCGAGATCACAAGCCGTTTCGCCAACCCATCCCCGATCTCTTTGAGGACTGCGGCCGTTACCTGAGGCTTTATGGCCAGCACAACAACATATCCTGAGACTACTGCCTCCTGATTCGTGGCACTAATCTGAACGCCGTACTGCTTCTTGAGATGATCCAGGCGGGCCGTATCTGGATCAGCGACATAGATCTGCTCGGCCTTGCAGCCCCCGGAGGACAGCACCCCACTGATCAATGCCTCCGCCATCCGGCCACCACCCACAAACGAGATATTAGGCATGGCTGTTGGACTAGACATGCCGCGCTCCAAAGATGGCGGTGCCAACCCGCACCAATGTCGCCCCTTCCTCAATGGCGACGTCAAAATCGTTTGACATTCCCATTGACAGCTCATCCATCCCTACGGATGGTAGGTCTAAGGCCTCGATCTGTTGAGCCAGTTCATGGAGTGTGCGGAAATACGGCCTGGCCAAATCCTGACCAGCGGTCGGTGGAGGAATCGTCATGAGGCCTTTGATACAAACATGAGAGAGTTGCGCCATCATGGATACCAATCGTACCACGTCATCGGGATGAAACCCTGCCTTTGTCGGTTCCCTCCCGATATTCACTTCCAGCAAGACATTCTGCCGACAACCGGCTTCCTCCGCACGACGATTGATTTCTTGCGCAAGGTCTACCGTATCCACCGAATGAATGAGGTCGAATCGACCGATCACAGACCGTACCTTCCTCCGTTGCAGCTGCCCAATAAAATGCCAGTGAACCGGCATCTGGGTGAACATGGCTATTTTAGGGAGTGCTTCCTGTACCCGATTTTCACCCAAAATGGACAGACCGGCGCGCACACCTTCCGCAATATGTTCAACCGTCACGGTCTTCGTCGCGGCCACGAGTCGCACTGTACCGGCAGGACGTCCAGCTTTTTCTTCCGCCAACCGAATCTTCGTCAGAATCGATTGAACCCGTTTCGCGATCGTTTCAGGGATGAGCGGTTCCATGGTCCTCCCGCAGGAGTTGCAACCTCTTATTCAGCAAACCGTTCTTATTCTAAAGGAAGCGTCTCAGAATTGGCAGAGTGTCACTTATTCTCGCTTCACCGGCAACCCAATGGCACTGACCATCGTCCCGTTGACCTTCCCCTCCCGCCGGTAGGAAAAAAAGAGGTCTTTGTGGCAAATCGTACAGGCATTGACTGTGGTGATGGACTTCGGAGGCATCCCGATGGCCTGCGCCTGTTCTTTGACGAGTGCTTTCAAATCAAGATGCGCTCTTCCTTCTCCCTTCGTTCGAACCACCTTCTTCCAATCTGGAAATCCCTGAGATAGACGGTCAAGAACCGGCTCATCCACTTCATAGCAGCAAACCCCAGCAGATGGACCGATACTGATTCGTACATGTTCTAGACTCGATCCAAAGCGAGACTCCAGTAGCGCCAACGTCTTGGGAACAATGCCGGCAACCGCTCCTCGCCAGCCGGCATGGACTGCGGCCACAACCCGACATTTAGGATCATACATGAGAATCGGGACACAATCTGCCGTCCGTACCGCCACCATAATGCCAGGTTGATCGGTAACCAAGGCATCCCAACCTCCCACAAATCGGTCCGTCGTGGCT
>JANPKE010000239.1:0-7329 GCA_031425875.1 Nitrospirota bacterium | reverse complement strand
GGCAACGAGACCAAGCCCATGCAGTCGTCGACGAAGTCGAAAGCGTCCTGACAGACTTGACGATCACGGCTCCAACAGGTGGGACGGTCACCACAAGAATGGTCGATATGGGGGAAGTGGTTGCAGCCGGGGCACCGCTGATGGAACTCGTCGATCTCGACCGCCTTTATTTGCAGGTATACATTCCAGAAATTCAGATCGGAAAGATACGCCTAGGTCTGCCGGCCCGCATTTATACCGATGCCTTTCCGGACCAGCCCTACGAGGCCACCGTGCGCTACATCGCCTCCAAGGCCGAGTTCACTCCGAAAGAAGTTCAGACGCCCGATGAACGTGTGAAGTTGATCTACGCGGTGAAGCTCTACTTGACCGCAAACCCCGATCATCGGCTGACTCCCGGATTACCGGCCGATGCGATCGTGCGTTGGAAAGAGGATGTGGCGTGGGTGAAACCGAAATGACAGGACTGAGCAACGAGGACTGAGGAACGAGATGCAACAGCATTACGGGTCTTCTATACATTCATCTTCAACTCAGTCCTCAGTCCTCGGCCCCCAGCCCTCGGACACGATCGTCAACGTGTCCGGATTTGTGAAGCGCTACAGGAAGCACGTGGCTGTGAAAGGCGTCGATATTAGAATTCGCAATGGCGAGATCTATGGGCTGATCGGGCCAGACGGAGCCGGCAAGAGCAGCCTTATGAAAGCGATTGCCGGAGTGTTGACCTATGACGAAGGAATGGTCGAGGTCTTCGGAACGCTGGTTGATTCGGAACGAGCGGCTGAGCGAGTGAAGCAACGAATCGGCTTTCTGCCGCAAGGGTTGGGGCTGAATTTATACCCTGACCTCTCTGTCGAAGAGAACATCGATTTCTTTGCGCGACTCCGGCTGGTACCGGAGCGTGATCTCATTGAGCGAAAGGCCAGGCTGCTGGCCATGACCAGACTCGATAAGTTCCGTGATCGACCGATGAAGAATCTGTCCGGAGGGATGAAACAGAAGCTGGGACTGATCTGCACCCTTATCCACGAGCCGGAGATGGCGATCCTGGATGAACCGACGACTGGTGTTGATCCTGTGTCGCGCCGAGATTTCTGGGCCATCTTGGCGGAGTTGCTACAAGAGAAAGGGATGACCGCGCTGGTCTCCACGGCCTACATGGACGAAGCTGCCCGGTTTCACCGGCTGTCGTTTCTATCGAGCGGCAAGGTGTTGGCATCAGGAACGCCGGCGGAAGTTCAAATGCTGGCCCCTGGTTCAATGGTGACGTTTGAAGCAACGCCTCAACTGGATGCGATTGCTCGGCTCAAGATGCGGTACAAGCAGGTCGAGACTCTGGGTCCTCTCCTTCATGTCTTCACGGATGACACTGTTCCGGCTGCTGCGATGCAATCAATCGCATCGAGCCTGGGCGATATCAAGCCCATGCAACTTCGAGTCAATGAGCCGGAGCTTGAGGATGTCTTCGTTGCGCTGTTGCTTCGCCAGGGCGAACAGCCGACGGCCATCGAGATGCCTCCCGCAACACGTCTGACATCGAACAATGCGTTCGCGATCGAAGCGAAGGGTCTCATCCGCGATTTCGGAACCTTTCGTGCGGTGGACCGCGTCAGCTTTCAGGTCAAACCTGGAACAATCTTCGGTCTACTAGGGGCCAACGGTGCGGGAAAGACGACGGTGATCAAGATGTTGAATGGCATCATGCCGCCGACGGGGGGAGAAGGCTGGGTGGCGGAGGCGGATATGAAGACTGCGGGCGGTGCTATCAAGGAGCGGATCGGATATATGTCCCAAGCTTTTTCGCTGTATCTGGATTTGACCGTTGTGGAGAACATTCGGCTGTTTGCCGGGATCTACGGACTGGACGCGAACGCAACGGACCAGCGGCTCAAATGGATTGTGTCGATGGCCGGCCTGAAGGGATATGAGTCGAGCTTGACGAGCCGACTGCCGATGGGAGTCCGGCAGAGGTTGGCGCTTGGCTGCGCCCTCGTCCATCAACCACGGGTCCTGTTTCTGGACGAACCAACCTCCGGCGTCGATCCGATCGGCCGGCGGCATTTCTGGGACATCCTGTCGAGGCTGGCGCGGGAAGAGGGAGTCGCCATCCTCGTGACCACCCACTATATGAGCGAAGCCGAGCACTGCGATCAGCTTGCCCTCATGTATGCAGGCTGGATTGTGGCGGAAGGGTCTCCGGGAGACATGAAGCGCCAGGTTGAGAAAGAAGCCGGACAACTCCTCGAAGTGGCGACGGATCAACCGGGGCCGGCTCTGCGTCGAGCGACGCAGGAGGGGTTTTCCGGTGCCGCGCTTTTTGGAACGAAAATCCACTTGCTTTCGCTCGATCCTCCTCAGGATGAAGCGCGGCTTCGCACGGCCTTGTCATCCGACGGCGTACAGGTCCAAGACGTGCTAATCCGTCCCCTCAGCCTTGAGGACGTGTTCGTGTACCAAGTGATGGTGTTGGAACGGCAGGAACAAGCGACGGTGAAAGGGGCGGCCGCATGAATGTTCGTCGTGCCGCAACCGTGGCCTCCAAAGAGTGGCGCGAGATGGTGCGGGATCGGATGTTCGTGCTCTTGGCATTCCTATTGCCGGTCTTGTGGATGCTGGTGTTCGGGTACGGCCTTGTCCTCGACGTAGACGAGATCCCGGTGGTCGTCGTCGACCGCGATCATAGTTCGTTGAGCCGAGACTACACATACCGCTTCATAACGTCTCGATACTTCAATTTCAAAGGCTCGCTGGCCGATGAAACGGAGAGCGATAGATGGTTGGAAAGCGGAAAGGCGCGAGCCGTCATCGTCATACCGGAGAAGTTTGAAGAACGCTTACTTGCCGGACAACCGGTTGCAGTTCAGACTCTGATCGACGGGACGTTTCCTCTGCGCACCGATATCACGAAGGGCTACATAATCGTGATTAACGGGGCATTCAGCGCGGAGCTTCTCCAAAGGTATGTGGCACGGACTCGGGGGGTATCCCGTGAACAAGCCAACCGGATGGCCCGACCGGTCAATCTAGAGGTCCGCTACCTCTACAACGAAGAAGTGCGGAGTTCCTGGTCCACTATTCCCGCCCTCGTGATGTTTTCCTTGATGCTCGCGCCGCCACTGTTGACGGCGCTCGGAATCGTACGAGAAAAGGAATCCGGGTCCATTTACAACATCTACAGCTCTACTGTGAGCAAGGTTGAATACCTCGCCGGGAAGCTCGCTCCCTATGTCTTCGTGTCCTTCATCAACGCGGTGGTGCTCTGGCTGCTTGCGACCCTGTGGTTCGGGGTGCCGTTCAAGGGCAGTGTGGGGCTTTTTCTAATGTCGGCGCTGTTGTTTGTATTGACGAGCACCGGGATCGGGTTGCTCGTGTCGATCATGGTCGGCACGCAAATCGCCGCGTTGATCGTCACGATGGTCATCAGTATCCTGCCGACGATTCTTCTTTCTGGAATGATTGTGCCCGTCTCTTCGCTCAACCCCGGCGCCTGGATTCAGGCACATTTCTTCCCCAGCATGTATTTCACGAACATCGTTCGAGGAACATTTTTGAAGGGCGTCGGGCTCGACGTATTGTGGCCGGATCTGTTGGCCCTTGCCCTGTATGCCGTGGCTTTACGATTGGTTGCATACCGGTTGTTTTCCAAGAGGCCCCGATCATGAGCGGGGGAACGGCTTCCGGTTCTCGACGCGCCGTCGTGTGGTGGCGACGGCTCATGGTCATGACCCGTAAAGAGATGATCCAGCTATTTCGAGATCTCCCGATCGTGTTGTTTTTGATCTATTCTTTTACGCTGGCCATTCTGATCTCGGGTAACGGTCTCCGATCACAACTTCACAATGCGAGTCTGGCCGTTTACGATGCCGATCACAGTCTGTCTTCGCGTGATCTCATCCACCGGTTTCATCCACCGTATTTTCGTGTGCTCGGGGAACTGAATCATCCCGACGAGGGACTACGCCGGATGGATCGAGGGACGGTTATGGCCATCCTTGACGTTCCGCCTCGGTTTCATGAGCAACTTGCCGCCGGCGAGCCGACGACAGTGCAATTGTTGGTCGATACCACCAACGCGCCACAAGGCCTCTCTGCCGCAGGGTATGCCGGACGCATCGTGGCCGAGTTCAGTCGAGACATCTCGGCGACCCGTATCGGTGGATCGGCCCAAGGTTTGTCGAGCCTGCCGATCGTCACCAGCGAACATCGGGTGTGGTACAACCCGGACCAGAATGAGGCTTGGTTCGAGTCCATCTCGGGTCTTCTGCGCACGATCACCATCTTCGCGATCCTGCTGCCCGCCACAGCAATGGCCCGGGAGAAAGAGCGTGGAACCGTGGAACAGTTACTGGTGTCGCCGCTGACGCCATTGCTGATCATGCTGCCGAAGGTGCTGGCCATGACCATTGTCATCCTCGGCGCGACGGCGGTGGCGCTCTTCGCCGTCATGCAACCGGCGTTCGGCGTGCCGGTTCGAGGCAGTGTGACGCTCTTGTTCTTCATGACGGCGCTGTTCACGTTTACAACGGCGGGTATGGGCCTCTTTGCATCGACGATTACCCGTAACCAAGCGCAGGTCGGTTTGCTCACGCTTCTCGTCGTAGCCCCGATGCTCATGCTGTCGGGCATCACCACTCCGATGGAAGCCTTACCCGACTGGGTCAATGCTCTCATGCTGCTGTCCCCGCTGCGCTACTTTATCGAGATCGCGTACGGAATTTTGCTGAAAGGCGCCGGACTCGACGTGCTCTGGCATCAAGCGATCGCCATGGCGGCCTTAGGTGGTATTCTCTTCAGCTTCGGCACATGGCGGTTTCGAAGACAGTTTCAGTAAGGACTGTATCAGCAGCAGCGACTAGGTCTTAATAATTGTGAGTGCAAGGTGGGACTAAGACCAGCAGGAACTCTTCACGACGATCATGACGCGATTGGAGTCATCGCCAAAGTGCGTGGCCCTGTCGTCGACATCTCGTGCGATCGGCTTCCTCCCCTGCACCAAGCCTTGTGCTCAGTGCCTATGTCGGTCAATGGCTGGATGGTTTGGTTCCCGGGTATTCGATAAGCTGGACGCTGAGCCTGATTGTTCTCGGTGTGGGTATCGGCGGCTCTGTCGGTGCAACCCAGCAGTGAAAGCGAGGTGAGGAATGCAGGTCGATCCCCTTGTCGCCAATGGCCACGTCACGTTTGAGACAGCCGAGGAACATGCGTGCACGCGTGTGCCGGTGACTTCACCCATGCACCGAGCCGAAGACGTGCGACAGGCTTTGGTGGGGCAATGTTACGAAAGCGCCAGCCATATTGTCGTTTGTGAGGGGGACAAGTTCCTGGGTATCTTGAGGATCGAGGACCTCTTCGCCGCCTCCGCTGATACCCTCGTGGAAAGTTTGATGGATCGTGAGGCCCCCGTCGTTGGTCCGGGGGTGGATCAGGAAGACGCCGCCTGGCACGCCGTCCGGAACGAAGAGGCTGCCCTATCCGTGGTTGATAAGGACGGCCGCTTTGTGGGGATCATTCCACCCCACCGGCTTCTCGCCGTTCTCCTGTCGGAGCATGAGGAAGATTTATCCCGTCTCGGTGGCTTTTTGAAGAGTAACTCGGTGGCCCGAACAACGAGTGAAGAGCCGGTTCAGCGGCGTTTCAAGCATCGCGTTCCGTGGCTTCTCGTGGGCCTTGGGGGGGCTCTGCTGTCAGCGGACTTTGTCGGCTGGTTCGAAGCACAACTCCAACACAAAGTCATGCTGGCCTTTTTCATCCCGGGAATTGTCTACATGGCTGATGCGGTCGGGACCCAAACCGAAACCGTCGTGGTTCGTGGTCTGTCGGTCGGCGTAGCTATGCGCCGGATGGTTGGGCGGGAACTGCTCGCCGGTCTGGCAATTGGCATAGTCTTAGCTGTGGTCTCCGGCCCCCTGATTTGGTGGCGTTGGGGCGACGGAGACGTAGCCCTCTGTGTGGGGTTGGCGCTGTTTGCCGCCTGCTCCACAGCCACTCTGGCCGCATTGCTGCTTCCCTGGCTGTTTGATGCCTTTGGACAAGACCCAGCCTTCGGCAGTGGTCCCTTGGCCACAGTCATTCAAGACTTGTTGTCGATCTTGATTTTCTTTGGGTTTGCTACTTGGCTGATAGGATGAAGGCGAAGGCTGCCGACCAAACGCTGTAGCAGTCGGTCCTCGTCATCCACGTGGCTGTGCTCATACTGCTGGGTAGCCCGGCATTGCCCCGCCACGCTACAAGACCGGCGCTCTGAGAGCGAGTGCACGTCCAGGATACGCTGCTGGACCGTCTCTCGACGTCGGGCCGTACTTGATAGCTTCCCGCCTCGAATGACGGGCACGCCGTTATCCCTGAGACCAGGGATCGCTTCTGCTGGTCCCATTGTGCGTATCTGTTTACCATCCCGTCATGCTTCCGTAACGCGACGGTAATTGTTCCCGGTTACCTTGTCCTTGCCGAGTCCTAGATCAACCATCTTGGACATCCAAGATAACACTCGAGCGGTGAGCTCCTGAGGGACTCCAACCAGAACGTAACCATCGGAGGTAATGATGAGATCTCTTTGTCATGTGATGACGGCTAAGGCCATGAGTCTGATCTGCGCGGCCACGGCTCCAGCCGTGCGGGCCGCGCCTGAATTCATAAATGGCCTCGCGCTAGACGGCGCCCTGCTCGACCGTAGCGTTGCTGCACGCCTATAAAGTATCAGCAGCCGACCTTGGCGACTTCGTTCGCCCCGGCCATGACCACGATAGGGGCGACGATGAGGACCAGGAGGACGACGACAAGGATTAGCCTCAAACGATTGCCCCACTCGATGCTCGAAGGCCGGGGCGCGTCCGAGCGCCCTGGCTTCAACGCCTAACCTCCACAGAACCCGAGACGCTTACAAGAGAAGAAGATCTACCTAATTGGTGCGCGACGAATTGCAGCTCATTATTCATGTGCTGGAGGCAGTATGACAGACGGGCCTGACAACGTGCTGGTCGCCTATTTCTCCATGGAGATCGGCTTAGAATCCGGGATGCCCACCTATTCGGGAGGGCTCGGCGTGCTGGCCGGCGACACGATCCGCTCTGCCGCAGATCTTGAGGTGCCGATGGTGGCGGTGTCGTTGATCCACCGGCGCGGATACTTTTTCCAGCGGCTGGATGGGGAGGGTCATCAACGTGAGGAAGCCGTCGCCTGGCCGATCAATGATTTTGCGGAGCTGATCGACGAGCAGGCCACAGTCGATATCGAAGGTCGCACGGTTCATGTCAGGGCCTGGAGATACTGCGTCACTGGCGAGTCCGGCCATGTTGTTCCGGTGTATCTGCTCGACACCGATGTGAGCGA
>JANPKE010000238.1:0-3147 GCA_031425875.1 Nitrospirota bacterium | reverse complement strand
CGATCCCAAAAGTGGGAAGGGATCACGACAAGCTCGCCGGTATTCACCATCCGAGTGAATGGACACTGGGCCGCCTCACTCTCGCCTGATGTGAAGCATCCAATAAGGTCGTGAAACCCCAACCCAATTACATCGCGTGTTTGCCCGACAAGTTGCTGGGCCACAGGATTCAGGAACAGTATGCGATTGTCGTGATCCAAGAAGAAGATGGCCTCCGGCACCGCTTCCAGGATCAGGCTCGTCTCCTCTCCTACCAGCAAACGTGATTTTTGGGTTTTGGATCGGGAATTAGAAGTTGAGGGATTAAAGGTAGACATGATGCGCGAGTCTGGATTGGTTTAGCTCTCCAATCTATCGGTTGAACGGGGATCCGTCTGTAGTATGGATAGACACGATTCCTGGAGTACGGTATGGGATGCAGTCGGTTGATAGCGGTTGATACACAGACCACTCCGCAGCTTAAGTTCTTCCTGGACAAACCGATAAGATTCTCGACAAGGCGTACTAGATCATCCAACGGAGGTGTCTATGATATCCGCCATACACACCGCATTCTCAGGCCTGGCTGCCTTCGGCAAACAGATCGAGGTCGTTGCACACAATGTCGCCAACGTCAATACGGACGGGTTCAAGAAATCCAAAACGGAGTTCGTTGAAATTCCTAGCGGTGGGGTTCTCCCTGTAGTTGAGAAAGATGACTCCTCCGGCCCAACGGTTCTTCGCGACAGCGGTGGGAATCAATCCAGAGTCGAGCTCTCGAATGTCGATCTGGGTGAGGAAGCGGTGCAGCAGATCCTGGCTCAACGGAGCTTTGAAGCAAACCTCCAAACCTTACGAGCAGGAAATGCGCTACTCGGCAGTATCCTTGACATGAAGAAGTAGCAGGTGTCTATGCGATGGGCTCAAGGGATAGCATTCACAGCTGTCAGTATGTTATGTCGAGCCCATGGCGTCTCCTCGTGTCTTGTTGTTGCTTCCCCCTTTGACTCAGCTCAACACCCCTTACCCATCTACTGCCTACCTAACTGGGTTTCTTCAGTCTCGCAATATTGCCGTTGAGCAGGCGGATCTCGGCATCGAGATGGTGCTGCGCCTCTTCAGTCCCGATGGACTACGGAATGTCTTCCGTCACCTGCACGGCCAGAAAAGCTCCCTCCCAAAGGAAGCCCTCAGCATGATGAAGGCCGAACACTCCTACATCGACATGATCGGACCGGTCATCGCCTTCCTACAGGGGGAACTCCCCGACATCGCTTTGCGATTGATTCAACCTGGAGTGTTACCTCAGGGTCCACGATTCCGGGGGCGTAAGAAATTCTCGCGCACGGTGTCAGTGGACGATAGGGCCAAACAATGGGCGACGTTCTTCCTCGAAGATCTCGCCGATTTGGTGCAAGCCACGATCACACCGCACTTCGCCTTGAGCCGATATGCCGAGCAGATCGGGCACAGCGCCTCATCGTTTGATCACATCGCCGCTGCCTTGGCGGAACCACCGAGTCTGACTGATGAATGGCTGCTGGAGGTATTCTGGGAACACGTCAACCGAGTCAACCCCTCGCTGATCGGTCTCTCCATACCGTTTCCAGGTAATCTTTATGGGGCATTCCGCATCGCACAGGCACTCAAGCAGCACCGCCCTGATTTGCCGGTGGCCATCGGCGGCGGCTATGTGAACACGGAATTGCGCCGGGTTACCGACCCACGAGTGTTCGACTATGTCGACTTTATTACACTCGACAACGGCGAGCGGCCGCTCCTCTCCTTAATTGAACATCTGTCCGGCGTGCGTCCGCGCCAATCGCTGTGCCGCACAATGTATCGCCACAACGATCATGTGGTCTATGCGGATGATCCCTCGTCAGGCGACTTCACGATGAACGATATCGGCTGTCCAACCTATCGAGGCCTGACACTGGATCGCTACCTGACCATTCTGGACAGCACCAACCCCATGCATCGTCTCTGGTCGGAAGGCCATTGGAATAAACTGACCGTGGCACACGGCTGTTATTGGAAGCAATGCACGTTCTGTGATGTGGGACTGAACTACATCAGTCGCTACGAAATGACACCGACCGAGCGGCTCATCCAGCAGATCGAACAACTCGTCGCCGAGACGGGCCGAAGAGGGTTTCACTTCGTGGACGAAGCCGCTCCACCTGCCGCACTGAAGGCATTGGCGCTCGCCCTCCTGAAGCGACGGATTTCTATTACCTGGTGGGGCAATATCCGGTTCGAGACCGCCTTTTCGCCGGACCTGTGCCGCCTTCTCTCTGCCTCTGGCTGCATTGCCGTCACAGCAGGACTCGAAGCCGCATCAGACCGCCTCTTAGACAACATGAAGAAAGGCATCACCGTCGATCAGACCGCACTGGTCGCTGCCGGGTTCAAGGATGCCGATATCCTGATCCACGCCTATCTCATGTATGGGTGTCCATCGGAGACGATTCAGGAAACTGTCGATTCACTCGAACGAGTCCGCCAGCTTGTTGCAGCAGATCTCCTTCAATCAGCCTTTTGGCATCGCTTCACGGTCACGGCCCACAGCCCAGTGGGGCTGGATCCCTCTGCCCATAGGTTGCGCATTCTCGGGCCTGAATTTCGAGGCTTCGCCGAGAATGACCTTCTGCATCACGATGACCGTACGGAAACGCCGACCTGGCTTGGTGAAGGGCTGCGACGATCGCTCCTGAACTACCTTGAACGACGTGGACTCGATCTCGACATCCGTCAGTGGTTTGAGTATGAGGTCCCTCGCCCTCATGTATCTTCCTCATGGCTCAGCCGCTTGCTCAAGAAACGGACGAGTGATGACCATTCAGACTTGGAACGACGTGTGGTCTGGCTTGGTGGAGCCGTGACCTGTGAATCGACCGGAAAACAATCAACCCTCACCCTGACCGGGGGCGGGAAAAATCACGTCATCACTCTGCCGGAACTAGAGGCTCGATGGTTGGAGCAATTGATTAGAGACGCCACACCCCAGCAGGCATGTCAGACCTATCCGCATATGCGGGAGGCTTGCCAACGGTTTCCTGGCGCGGAATCGACGTTCAACGTCTTCCTGGCCTCCCCGTCATGGAAAAAGACCCACGGCGCAGGCCTCGTGCTCGTGTAACTCTCTAACACTTCTACTCGTTCACT
>JANPKE010000237.1:0-2221 GCA_031425875.1 Nitrospirota bacterium | reverse complement strand
CGGACGCACACCAATTAGGCACGACGCCCTTGCTGAACTATTTTGCGTTTGAACGAGGCTGGACGAGGGGGGCCGATGCCGCGCTCAAGGTCTGGTTCATGGAAAATCTGACAGGTCGCGCCAACATCGCCTGGGGCCAGTGTAAGGGCTATGGCTTGCAGTCTGGGCATAATCTAGTGCATTTTGAAGAAATCGCCGATATCAATTCGCGCAGCGGCGTCCATTGCGATCACCAGCAGACATTGAGTGCCTCGGGGATCCTGAGTTACCGGTTGCTCGATCGCACGACCTTCACAGGCCAGTTTCTGTTTGGATCGGGGTTGCGGACGGCAGAAGAAGGTGCCAAGACTAACTCCAGTCATAGCCCGACCTACACGATCTATAACTTTTCGATTAGCCATGTCATTCCGTTGCCCTGGCACGGGCAGAAGTTCGTGGTGGGTTTCGATATTGTGAATGCGTTGGATCAAAAGTATTTCATCAATCAGGGCGAAGGCAGCATCGGACTCGGTGTCTCTCATGCTGGGATGCCGCGGTCATTTTTCTTCCGCGGACAATGGTTCTTCTGATCAGACGCCGAACAAGGCCACCAGCATCGTTCTCAGTCGCCCGTCTCCTTGCGACGTACCAAGGGTACGCCTCAGTTGCCGAGCTCCCTGAGGCCGTGCTGGATGACCTTGTTGGGCGTCTGGTGGTATGTGGTATAAGGGATCGGTAGGAAGAAATGAACAATGGGTTGGTTCGCTCATGAATGACCGAGACCATAGGGGCGTGAGGGGCGTATTGGTCTTGCTCTGCGTGCTGTTTTTTACAGCACCGGCCTATGCTGTGGTCGGTGACGAGGCCACCCATGAGAGTGATCACCATGAAGACGTGCTTGAATTGCCAGAGGTCCATGTTCACGGACTGCCTCTCAATAAAGATCAACAATTGGGTCCCGTGGCCAAATCCACGCCCTGGCCCGGTATTCCCACGTCGCTCAATGGTCAGGAAATCGATGATTGGATGAAAGCCCGTCTCTTGGTGTCCAAACACGCGAAGGTGACCGTCGTGGTGCTGGAACCATGCAAGCATCGCGAACTGACGACCTCTGGAGTCACGGCGCTCGGTAAGTGGACATTCGATCCCCAGATGAAAGGGGATGATCCGGTGGACGGAGAACTGACAGTCCGAATCCATTTCAGGACCAGATGACGCGGACAATGCGTTGCCGGTGTTTGTCGATTGAGAAATCGGGCAGGAGATCGGTTGAAGCTTGACGGTTAATGAGTAAGGCTTTATCGTCGCACGCATGAGCGTGGACGAGACCCTCTTCCTGGCGATCAACGGATTGGCAGGCCAGTCAGCGGCTGCCGATTACTTTTTCCTGCAACTGGGACACCGCAGCACGCTCTATCTTCCAGGGGCTTGCGCGATCGCCTATTGGATCTGGAGCAACAGGCGAGAGGCGCTGTTGGGCGGTCCGGTTCTGGGGGCAGCAGTCGGACTCACCGATTTCGTTGGTGGACAGCTTAAATGGGTCTTTGAACGAGTCCGACCCTGTCGGGCGTTGGCCGAAGCTGTTAAGATCGAACCGAGTGGCTGCGGGGGATTGTTCAGCTTCCCGTCGAACCACGCGGCCAACACTGCCGCCATCGCGGCATTCCTCCAAGTCTTGTACCCCAAGTCAGGCTGGATCACCTGGCCGATCGTCGCGCTCATAGGATTCGCTCGAGTGTACATCGGCGCCCATTATGTGACGGATGTGCTCGGTGGGTGGATGCTTGGAGGCGTGATCGGCGGAGGAACGGCGTGGGCACTGCTGCAATGGCCGAGGTTCCGGAAGAAGTTGGAGTCGGTCGTCATGCCGATTGGAAAAATGGAAGTCAGATCCTGAGGACTACGCAGGCGGTGATGGTTCCTCAACCGAGGCTAACAAGCCAGCCTGCAGTCGATCGATATCGTATCCCCGACCAATCAGCACCAGGGCAGACGTTGGCTCATCCAAGAGTGTCACCGGTGTGATCGTGGACTGTCCTGGCAGCGCATATTGGAATTCCTGCAGCTCCGGTTCCTTGCCAAACCGGAAATACCCTTTCGCCCGCTCCAGTTGTTTCGGGATTGTCTTCATCCATGCTAAGAAACGCTGGCGATTCAGCGGACCAGGTAATAAGACGGTTGTCGCGATGGGATGGTAGGCCGCCCGTTGAATGGAAGCCGATCGCGATGTCCCGAACGTCAC
>JANPKE010000236.1:0-4222 GCA_031425875.1 Nitrospirota bacterium | reverse complement strand
GGTGGCGGCGGTGGTGGGGCCGATGTTCATTCTGCCGAACGTGGGACTCAACGAGTGGGGGCATGCGTTCTGGTTTGTGGATGAGCTGTTTGCGGCGCCGTTGCACTGGGGCTTTGTGACGTTGGGCTGGTGCGGGTTGTTTGGAGCGGCGGGGGGCGTGGCGGCGCAGATCGTGAGCCGGATGTCGAATCTGGCGGACGTGATCTGGAACAACGCGCCCAAGGCCATTCTGGATCCGTTCCCCAGCCAAGTGAACCCGAATGCCAAGGCTGGGTACTAAGTAATTGGGCGGATGCAGACTATATGAACCATAGGTCGGTATTGGCGGTTGACCAGGCACTCCTAGGAAACAGAACGCCTGGTTGGCCACCAGCCGGCTGAAATGACGGAGGATGTCAGTTATGTTTAGAACCGATGAGATTATCAAGGCTTCGAAGTTACCCCCTGAAGGGGTAGCGATGTCTAGAAAAATCGATTATATCTATTTCATTCCAATTTTGTTTGTCACCATCGTCGGGACCTTCCATATGCACACAGCCCTGCTGTGTGGTGACTGGGACTTCTGGCTCGATTGGAAAGACCGTCAGTGGTGGCCGATCGTGACGCCGGTTACCTTGATCACCTTCTGCGCCGCTATCCAGTACTACAACTGGGTGAACTACCGACAGCCATTCGGTGCGACGCTCTGCATTCTGGCGCTGGCTGCTGGAAAATGGATCGCCGTCTACACTTCATGGTGGTGGTGGTCTAACTATCCACCGAACTTCGTCATGCCCGCTACAGCGCTTCCCGGTGCCTTGGTTCTCGACATCGTGCTCTTGTTGACTAGAAACTGGACGATAACGGCAGTGATTGGAGCATGGATGTTCGCGGCTTTGTTCTATCCGAGCAACTGGCCTATATTTGCCTATAGCCATACGCCGCTTGTCGTCGATGGCGCATTGCTCTCCTGGGCAGACTATATGGGCTTTATGTATGTTCGTACGGGAACTCCTGAGTACATTCGGATGATCGAAGTTGGATCGCTGCGCACATTCGGCGGTCACAGCACCATGATCTCTGCGTTCTTCGCCGCGTTCGCGTCCTCGTTGACGTACATCCTGTGGTGGCAGTTCGGGAAATTCTTCTGCACATCGTACTTCTACATCACCGATGACAGACAGCGGACCACGAAGGTGTACGATGTATTTGCGTACGCCACTTTGGGCCCACAAGGCGACAAAGCTAAACTTTCTGGGGGGAAAGCATGACTGCCAAACACGTCTTCAAACTGTGGATGATTAGACTCTGCGGGGTGGCGACGCTGGCGGTCACGCCGGCTCTCGATATTGCCCCTGCATTCGCTCACGGGGAGCGATCGCAGGAGCCATTCCTGCGGATGCGCACTGTAAATTGGTATGACACTGAGTGGGTTGGGAAGTCGACCAAAGTCAATGATGTGACAGAGCTGAAGGGGAAGTTCCACTTATCCGAGGATTGGCCTCGTGCGGTGGTGAAGCCAACCCGGACCTTCATCAATGTCGGGTCCCCTAGCTCCGTCTTCGTGCGTCTGAGCTCGAAGGTCAATGGAACGCCCATGTTCGTATCGGGACCAATGGAAATCGGCCGTGACTATGAGTACGTGGTCAAATTAAAGGCCAGACTCCCCGGCCACCATCACATCCATCCCATGTTTGCCGTCAAGGAAGCCGGTCCAATCGCGGGACCAGGTGGATGGATGGACATCACGGGTCGCTATGAGGATTTCACCAATCCGGTCAAGACCCTGACCAATGAAACCTTCGACTCGGAGACGATGGGAAGCATGACTGGAATTGGGTGGCATATCTGGTGGACCGCCCTTGGCATCTTCTGGGTCGGATACTTTGCCATCAGACCCATGTACCTCATTCGCGCTCGAGTCCTGGCGGCGTATGGGGACGAGATTCTGCTTGACCCCATTGACCGAAAAGTTGGAGTGGCGGTATTGGTCCTTACATTAACCGTTGTTCTCGTCGGGTACATGGCTGCGGAAGCAAAGCACCCGATTAGCGTCCCTCTCCAGGCTGGTGAGGCAAAGATCAAGCCGATGCCGATCAAGCCAAACCCGTTGACGGTTGACGTTATTCATGCAGAGTACGATGTTCCGGGCCGCGCATTGCGTATGGTTCTTCATGCGACCAATAACGGCACACAACCGGTAACCATCGGTGAGTTTACGACAGCAGGTATCAGATTTACCAACAAGTTTGGTGCATCTAGGGTTGATCCAAACTATCCAGCCGAACTGGTCGCATCGGCCGGTCTGACGATGGATAACGAGGCCCCAATCCAGCCTGGCCAAACAGTCGACATTAAAGTCGAGTCCAAGGACGTCCTGTGGGAAGTGCAACGGTTGGTGGACATTCTCCACGATCCGGACCAGCGCTTTGCAGGATTGTTCCTGTCCTGGACCGATTCTGGTGAACGATTCATCAATCCAGTCTGGGCTCCAGTACTCCCGGTCTTCACACGGTTGGGAGCATAAGGTAGTCTGGGTCTAATGAAACGCCGGTTCGTCTCCATCACACGGTGGAATGACGAACCGGCGTTTTTCTTTGCCCCGCGTCCTCACTCATTCGCCTCCTCCTCTCTCCACTATTTTCTCGTTGCTCTATTCACTTCTTTTCCAATAGGTGTGCTACCTCCGCTGCCTTGTGTCCGTTCATGAATCTGGGTGGGGCTCCCGAAAAGAGCTATTAGCTTCTTGTATGATTACTTGGTGATCGGGTACTTGCCTGGATCTTGCCCGTTCGATAGGGGTCCTGTATGATGCCAACTGTATTTTCCACTATCAAGTTCAACAATCTTGGATGTAGCAATCTTGAAAACCTACCTGAGTTGCCACTCTCTAGATCACATTTGATATATGGACGCTTCCTCACCCACTTCTTTTCCGGGACTCTGGTTCGATAGGGTCAGGCGCACTGCCCTCAGGCATTTTCCGAACACCGATACGGCCAGTACGCATCGACTACGCGATTATGCTATTGCTGCGTTTACATTCCTGAGCGTTGCCGTGAGTTCCTTGTTTGAAATCAGTGCCAGCGTCGAGCGACAACAGGCATTAGGAGCCTTGGCATGGGTTTTTCTTGGAGCCTTATTGCTGGGTGAAAATAAAGAAACACGGGTGCAGGTCTTGATTGCCGTTATCTTTGCAACGGTCGGAGAGCATTTCGCCTCCATCTATATGGGAGGTTACACCTACCGATTCGAGAATGTACCGGCCTACGTCCCACCTGGCCACGGCATGGTGTACTTGACCGCCGTTGCGTTGGCACGATCAGGCCTCTTTGTACGCCATCCCAGAAGAATTGCTTTGTTTGTCATAGGCGTGTGGGGCACCTGGGCCATCTGGGGCGTTACCGGATATGCTGAACGCGGAGATGCGGTCGGTGCATTGTTGTTTTGCATGTTCTTAGTCTGGCTGGTGACAGGCCGTTCACCGCTGGTCTATCTCGCTGCATTTTTCATTACGACGTGGCTAGAATTGATCGGTACGACCGTCGGTGCCTGGCAATGGGCAGCTATAGACCCGCTCCTAGGATGGGCACAAGGAAATCCCCCCAGTGGCGCCAGCGCATGGTATTGCCTCGTCGATGCGGTAGCCATTGGAGGAGCAGGGCCAACGTTGCGTGGAGTCAAACGTCTCTGTGCCTGGTACAGGTCGAGTGGGGTCTTGAATCGAACGGGGTTCTCATAAAGCTGATGCGCATGAACTCCTTGGTGCTAGCAATTTCCTATAGGCACGTACACTCGGCTGCTTCGCCCACATCGACACAGATCAGCAGTCAATCACAGGCACCCGCTGCGACAATCGCGGGCGCAAGGTGCTCCGCGCAAACCACCTAGTCCTAACCCATCACTTTAGTAAACTGATCAGGATGGATCACTAAGCAAGGGACTGTTATGAAAGATCAGGTAGTTGCAACAATCATCTCCTTGCAAATTGGGCAGCCACGGACAGTGGGGAGCAGAGAATCGTCCGATCCCCTCGAGGAGGCTTGGACAACCGGTTTCTTTAAACAGTCTACGTCCGAATCACTGTGGCTCAGCACCGTCAACTTGAGGGGTGAGGGGAATGCAGATCTAGCGAACCAGGGGGGTCCTTAAAACGCCGACAAGGTCTATCCGGTAGAGCACTACCCCTATTGGTTGGAGACGTTACCGTTACCAGACCTGCGCCCAGGAGCATTTGGGGAAA
>JANPKE010000235.1:0-5075 GCA_031425875.1 Nitrospirota bacterium | reverse complement strand
GTGAACTCCTGGAGCAGGAGCAGGGGGCGAAGATATGGCAGATCATGAATAAGGAGTATCGTCTTGAAACGACAGGGTCGACTTTTGACGGGCGAGATGTGTTTGCGCCGGCTGCTGCATGGTTGAGCAAAGGCGTGCCGCCGGCATTTTTTGGGCCGGTGGTCCAGGATCCGATTCATCGTTCCGTGGCGATCCCGGTATGGCATGAAGAAGTGTTGATAGGCAGGATCGTCTCCGTTGATCGATTCGGGAATCTTATCTCTAACATCACCGCAAGGCAGGTGAGGGAGTTTCGGGCAGTCGGGGGTCAATCCCTCGAGATCCATGTTGGAGCCTATGTCATCAACGATTTGGTTGAGAGTTACAGCCAAGGAAATCGGCAGAGTCCCTCTGCGCTGATCAATAGCAGTGAGAATTTGGAAATCTTTTTACAGGAAGATAGCGCGTCCCGCTGTTTGCAAGTTGGTGTAGGGGAAGAAGTCCGTCTATGCTGAGTCGTCTCAGCCTATCGCATTGTCGATGTGATCGCAAACATGGCTGGCGAAGGGGAGTGAACAGGTAAAGGCGGGAGACACGGCGTTGAGCACATGCATGGAGCGGTTGTCGCCTTCCAGGACGAAATCCATTTCAAGCTTTTTCTTCGTGATGTCGAGTAGCTGGGCTCGAATTCCAGGACGGCCCCATTTATAGTAGTAGCGCTCGGCCACGCCTTCGGCGAGTAGGGAGGCAAGTGCGACCATCTTGCCCCGCGAGTATTTGGCGACTTCTTCCATCGCCAAGCGTCGAAAATCGAATCCAGCCCCGGTCAGTAATCCGAGTCCTCGACTTGCGACTTCAACCAGTTCACCAAAATTGAAGTTGCCGAACCCCTCATAATTCTCTCGCCATAACGCCGGAATGGCTGTCGGGCCGATCTTGGCTTTTCCGTCGGCCGTGATTGTGAAGTGGACACCCAGGAACGGATTCCTGAGATCCGGAACAGGGTAAATATTGGTACGGATCGCACCTGCTGGTTCATCGGAATAGAGATAGAGGCCTTTAAAAGGCAGGATGCGATACTTTTCTGAGAACCCATAGTCCATGGCAATTTTGTCGGCATACAGACCAGCGGCGTTGACGATGTATCCGGCTTCGATGCTGTCCTGGTTTGTCCGAACTGTCCCATTGTCTCGTCTCTGATAGGCTGTGCCGCACTGAATCTGAATCCCCTCACGAAGTGCATCCTGTTGCATCGCATTGACGACCTGGAGCGGGCTTACCGTCGAGGTACGTGGCGAAAAGAGAGCTCGTTGGTAGGTTCTAACACGCGGCTCTATGGACTTGGCCTCCGCTTCCGTGAGAGCCTGGAGCTCAATGCCGTTGACTTGTCCGCGACGGAATAATTCATCCAGCGATGGCAAATCCGCTGCATTCTTGGCGACGACGAGCTTGCCGCATTTATTGAGGGGGATTCGCTTCTCTTCACAATAGGCGGTGAGTCGCTCATTTCCAAGGCGAGTAAACTTCGCTTTCAGGCTGTCCGGTGAGTAGTAGAATCCCGCGTGCAGGACTCCGCTATTGCGTCCACTGGCATGGGCCCCGCAAGAAGGTTCCTTTTCGATTAACAGCACGCGGGCATCTGCCTGGCGCTTGCGAAGCTCACGCGCGATGCTGAGGCCGATGACTCCACCTCCGATGACGAGAAAATCACAGGTTTGCATATTGTGTCGTGGCTCTCTTGGCGACTGGGTGACGCATCTCAGTGTGACTCAATCAATGTGCAGAGTCTCTATGGATTTCTTGATGATTTCTACCATTTTCTTTAATTCTTGTGTTGTTGTCGAGAGGGGAGGTATCAGCACAAGCACGTTCCCGATAGGTCTTAAGATGAGTCCCATCGATCGGGCGATGGCCGCTACGTGGTGACCAGCCTTGGCGCTGAGCGGGTAGGGCTCTTTGCTTGGCTTGTCTCGGACTAACTCGATTCCAACCATGAACCCTCGCTGTCTGACGTCGCCGACATGAGGGGTATCAGCGATCGGCTTCAACCATTGGGACAACATCTTGATCTTTGCTGACAGGCGGGACAGTGTTTTCTCCTGGTGGAACACTTGGAGATTGGCCCGGGCTACGGCACAGCCTAGGGGATTCCCGGTAAAACTGTGTCCATGAAAGAAGGTCTTGAATTCGTCGTAGGTGCCCAAAAATCCTCGATAGATTTCATCGGTCGTGAGGGTCGCCGCAAGCGGCATATACCCGCCGGTGAGTCCCTTGCTGATCGCCATCAGATCCGGTGTTATGCTTTCATGCTCGCACGCGAACATTTTGCCGGTTCGCCCGAAACCCGTCGCGACTTCATCGGTGATGAAGAGGACTTTGTATTTTGTGCAAAGTTCGCGGATGCGTGTCAGATACCCGGCCGGCTGAGGAATCATGCCGGCGGCTGCCTGCATCAACGGTTCGATGATGAATCCGGCTAGGTCGCGATGGCGACGTTTCAAGATTTGTTCAATTGGATCGATGCAGGCCATTTGGCAGGAGGGATAGTCGAGCTTGAGCGGGCAGCGATAGCAATAGGGTGGCTCTGCTGCCAGCGTTGGGAACAACAGCGGTTTGAACCGAGAATGAAACAGGGCGATATTGCCGACGCTCACGGCTCCGATCGTATCCCCGTGATACGCCATCTTGAGATGGAGAAAAGTATTTTTTGGGCCGGCCTCCGGATGCCGCTGCTGCCAGTATTGGACGGCCATCTTCAGCGCGATTTCTACCGCCGTCGAACCGTTGTCCGAATAGAAGACGCGCGTCAGCCCCTTTGGTGCGATCCGGATCAAGGCGCGGGCCAGCTCAATAGCCGGTGGATTGGAGAGGCCCAGGAATGTGGAGTGGGCGATGTTGTCGAGTTGTTTCTTGATGGCGTGGTTCAGCATAGGATGCCGATGTCCGTGGAGGTTCACCCAGATGGACGACGTGCCATCCAGATATTTTTTGCCCTCCGTATCAATGAGGTAGGAGCCTTTGCCCCGCTCGATGATCAGCGGCTCCTCCTGTTCCCACTCCTGCATCTGGGTAAACGGATGCCAGAGGTAGCGGCGGTCCCAGTTCCTCAGCTGCTTCGTAGAGGGTGGTCGAGTCATGACTCCATGAAATATCGTTCGTCAATCTTAGAATTAGACTGGACGATCTGTGATTGACGCTTGACGACTGCCGATGGACGAGGGAGTGGCCTCGATGGCGGCGCGTGATTATAAGTGGAGGCGATCTCTTTGACAACCCAGGAAGCAGTTACTATAATGAACCGATTTTTTACCAATGAGCTAGGATTTGCAAAGCCTTATACGCAATTTTTCCATCATTGCTCATATCGATCATGGCAAATCAACCCTCGCTGACCGGTTCCTAGAAGCTACTGGCGCAGTCACTGCTCGAGAGGCGAAAGACCAGATCCTCGATGCCATGGACCTCGAACGGGAACGTGGCATTACGATCAAGGCCCATGCAGTGGCGATCCGGTACAAGGCTCAGGACGGGAAGACGTATGCCTTGCATTTGATCGATACTCCGGGGCACGTCGATTTCACTTATGAAGTGTCGAGGAGTCTGGCGGCCTGCGAAGGGGCGCTCTTGCTGGTCGATGCCACGCAGGGGGTGCAGGCGCAGACGATTGCCAATGTGAATTTGGCGATGGCCAACAACCTCACCATTATCCCGGTCATCAATAAGATTGATCTGGCGAGTTCGGATATCGAGGGCACGAAACATTCGATTTCGGAGGTGTTGCAGCTTGATGCCGCCGATGCCTTGCCGATCAGTGCGAAAGAAGGCAAAGGAGTCCCCGACGTATTGGAGGCGATCATTGCGCGGATTCCTCCTCCGTCCGGTGATCCCCAGGCCCCATTCAAAGCGCTTATTTTCGACTCATGGTTCGACAATTATCAAGGTGTCATTGTCCTGGCGAGACTGGTGGATGGATCCATCCGACCAGGGATGAAGATCAAAGTCATGTCGAATAATCGGACGTTTGAAGTCATGGAAGTGGGACAGTTCACTCCGAAACGGACAAAGAAGACCGAGCTGTTGACGGGTGAGGTCGGATATCTCTGTGCCAACATGCGAGAGGTTGCCGATGTCAAAATCGGCGATACACTCACGGATGCGGTCGGGCCCACGAGTGCGCCCTTCCCTGGCTACAAAGAGGTGAAACCGCTGGTATTCTGCGGGCTCTATCCCACCGACACCGGCCGATACGAAGATTTGCGCGATGCGTTAGTCAAACTACGATTAAACGACTCCTCGTTCGTCTATGAACCTGAGACATCGCTCGCGTTAGGATTCGGCTTTCGTTGTGGGTTTTTGGGCCTGCTGCATATGGAAATCATTCAGGAACGGCTCGAGCGTGAATATAATCTCACGCTCCTCACGACCGCTCCGACCGTCGTCTATCGTCTCCTCACCACGAAGGGCGAGGTACTGGAGGTCAATAATCCGTCGCAGCTCCCGCCTCCCAGTAGCATTGATTCATTTGAAGAGCCGTTTATTTTGGCCTCGATCATCACGCCCGAACGATATATGGGGGCCATCCTCCAGCTCTGTCAGGAACGCCGAGGAATTCAAAAGGGCCTGAATTTTCTCGATCCGACCAGGGTCATGATCAGTTATGAACTGCCTCTTAACGAGGTTATTCTCGATTTTTACGATAAGCTCAAGTCGCGCACACAGGGCTATGCGTCGCTCGACTATGAGGTGCTCGGCTACCGCAACTCCGATCTTGTCAGGCTCGATATTCTCTTGAACGGTGAAGCGGTCGATGCTCTGTCGTTTATCACGCATAAAGATCGTTCTGTTCAACGTGGGCGGCAGCTTGCCGAGAAAATGAAGGAGCTGATTCCACGGCAGATGTACGAGATCGCCATTCAGGCGGCGATCGGCAGTAAGATCGTTGCGCGTGAGACCATTGGCGCGATGAAGAAGAATGTGCTGGCAAAATGCTATGGTGGCGATATTACGAGGAAGCGCAAGTTGCTGGAAAAACAGAAGGAAGGGAAGAAGCGCATGAAAGCGGTCGGCAGCGTTGAGGTCCCGCAGGAAGCGTTCCT
>JANPKE010000234.1:0-2422 GCA_031425875.1 Nitrospirota bacterium | reverse complement strand
AACGAGCCTGTAGCCATTCTGAAGAAAGGAGTACCGACAGGCTCGGGGCGGGCAGGGATGGGCTCATCCCAATTCCTCCAGCACGGCCGCCGCAAGCAACGGCAGCATGATCTCGTGGTGACCGGTCAAGGAATAGCCCTGACCGCCCTTTTGCGTGGGGCGCCGCACGACGTTGGTCTGCGGTCGGTAATGGGAGAGAAAGTCCATATTCACGGTCGTAATGTTGGCGATCGGATGGCCGAGGTTTCTCCCTAATGACAGTGTTTTTAGAAAGACCTCTGGCAGAATCACCGCCGAGCCGACGTTCAGGTAGACGCCACCCTCCATCCCAGCGACGACAGCGGTCAGACGCCTGAAGTCCAGGAGCGAGGTGGCTCCGATGGCTGCACCATCCGCCGAGGGGTGCATGTGGATAATGTCGGTTCCGACCGCGACATGCACGGTCACTGGAATACCGAGTTTCGCTCCTGTGGCGAGAATGCTGACGGCTCGATTCGGGAATTGATCGGCTGCGTGGGTCATGTAGCGTCCGATGGCTTCACCCAGCCCCTGACCCTCCTTCGCGCCACGCGTGATGGCGTCATTCAAAATCCGTCCCGTTTCCTCCGCCATGCCGAATCGACCATTGTCGATCTCAGCATCGACTTCTTCGGAGGTGTGCCCCATGAGGGCCAATTCGAAGTCGTGAATAATTCCTGCCCCGTTCATGGCCACGGCCGTGATGATGCCTCGTTCCATCAAGTCCGTGATGATCGGGGAAAGCCCCACCTTGATGACATGGGCGCCGATTCCAAGGATGACAGGGCGGCGCCTTCGATGCGCCTTCACAATGGCCTGGGTGACGGCCCGCAATGTCTTGACCGCTAAGATGTCCGGGAGGCGGGAAGAGAAGGTCGAGAAAGTCCCCCCGCGTTTCCACGGCGCGGCCAAGTCCGAAAGCCGAACCTTGCTGTGTCGCTTTTTGAGCGAATAGGTCTTGAGGTCAGACGCATTGATCGGAGAGATCAAGGCAGGAGGCCGAGTCGAGGATGTCCGATCAGGGCGCTTTCCCAAGGAGATGATCCTCTACCAATTCGCACAAGACGTGGCCGAGCGTGATGTGACTTTCCTGAATTCGAGACGTGACCGTAGACGGGACGATGAAAGGGTACTCGACCAACGCGGCCAGCTTTCCGCCGTTGGCGCCAGTCCAGGCAATCGTAGTCAGGCCCCCGTCGCGGGCTGCCGCGACACCTTTCAGCACGTTTGGAGAATTTCCGCTGGTGCTGATGCCAATCGCAATGTCCCCTTTTCGGCCATGCGCGCGCACCTGGCGGGCAAAGAGTTCTTCGTACCCATAGTCATTCGCGATGCAGGTAATGGCGGCAATGTCTGTCGCTAAAGCAATTGCGGGCAACGGCATCCGGTCGCGCTGGTATCGTCCGACAAACTCCGCTGCAATATGTGCGGCATCGGTCGAGCTCCCGCCGTTGCCAAACAGGAGGACTTTATTCCCGTTCTGGAACGCGTTCGCGATGAGTGTCGCGACCTGCACGATACGATCGGCATGCTCGCGCGCAAACTGCTGTTTGACTCTGGCACTGTCCGCAAAAGCTGTCAAAACAATTGTTTGCATGCTCGTGATTCTAGGGAAGGGTGCCTAGGCTGTCAAGGACGAGGGCCGTCTCCATGTTCCGCCGCATCAAATTGAACGTGCGCGAGTGCGATGGTATAGTCGTCCGGCCATGGCACAAGACCAACCCATCAAGGCGCTCGTGGTCGCATTGGTCGATGATGCGGCAGCGGCGGTCTATTCAATCAACAGGCTCAACCCGGAGGCCCTGTGTTTCGTGTTGCCTGAAGGAAGCAAGGCTTTGGTGGAATCGGACATACAGCCGAAGATCCAGCAGATGCCGAGGCGGTGGGATTGGATCGTGATGGCAGACGTGATGGAGTTCCCAGCTCTCTATCAGACGATAGCCAGGTCGTTACCGGATCTCTTGCGGACCTGGGAAGTACAGCCGGGGGAGCTGGTCGTGGATCTGAGTGGAGCAACCCCAGCGATGGCGGGTGCGCTCACCTTGGTGGCGCTCCCATGGACTTCTCGGGTGGTCGAGCTGGCTCGGGCACGTGAAGGTCAGGAGGGTGATCGGATCGAGTTGGGCCAAAAGACGCTCGTCTGGACCCAGAGTAATCCGTGGGATGAGCAAGCGAACATGTCACGTCGGGAAGGGTGCGAGTTGTTTAATCGGGGCCTCTTTCACGCCGCCGCCAAACTCTTCCATGGTGTAGAATTGCGAGTGAGTGGCGGGCACAAGCCGCTCTATCGTGCCTTCACTGATTTGGCCGAGGGCTATGAGTTCTGGGAACGGTTTCAGTACCGGCAAGCCTGGGACAAGTTGAGGACTGCGACGAAAGCTCTGGAGATGGCTTCGCTGTGGGG
>JANPKE010000233.1:0-5583 GCA_031425875.1 Nitrospirota bacterium | reverse complement strand
AAAAAATGAAATTAGAAAAAATAGAACACAAAGCAAACAAAGTGTGCAACTATGAAACATTTTCATCGGATCGGTGCTCACTTCGCCACGCCCGCTGATGTACATGGTAGACCAAAAAGGTTCCAGCTCAGGCTGATTGAGGGCACATTTAAAATTGAGCATGTAGTGCTGGCCTGTGCTGGTTTCTTGCGACATCCCAAGGATGCCATAGAGCAGCTCGATCTTCACGGAACCTCCTTGGGATGTCGTCGACTCATTTGGCGCATCTTCAACATGAATGAAGGCCTGAAAGACGCGCACCGGCACCGTGCCTTTTCCCTGCACGAGTGGGTGGCATGTGTTCCACTGGGGCAACGGACCAGTCTGGTAGGTGATCATCCCTTGCCCCTTGTATTTGGTTTCACCATTGGGGCTTTCCTCTTCGTTCGCTTCCAGGCGAATGGCTGCCGACGCCTGTGATTGCGCCGGCTCGACCTTGCTTGTTGACACAATCCTCGAGTTGAATTCCAGAATGTAGTCTCCGTGAATCACACACCCGCAATCGGGAGGACGGTGAAATTTGCCATCCATGGCGTCGATCCATTCATTGGCATACCTCTCTAGTGTGGCGAAGGACATGGTAGGCGGCTCCGCACCAGTCGCATCCAACAGTCCTCGTTTCTCTTTGAACCCGTCTCGGACCAGTTCGTCATCCTGCATGTGGCGGAGAAAGAGGTCCGGCTGATTGGTGAGTATGGATGTCTTCATATGCACGCACATGTCCTTGGCGCTTCGGCCGACAAAATGGTTGTGTCTCATCGGAATGATCCAGGAAGAGATATGGCATTCTTTGCAAGCCCTCCGCATAGGATCGAAGGCCTTTTGCCGAATGAGATCAGTGTCGGAGATTTCGGACGGACTCTCAGCGATTTCCTTGAGCTGCGCAATAGTCCTGGCAGTTCGCGTTCCGTCAGGATCAGATCCGACAATCAGAGAATTCTGGAAGTTCGGCATCTGGAGAAACTGCTGCGTCTCTTTCCGGATATCGATGTAGCCCCCACCGTGTCCGCCGGTTCGGGAGAATGGATTCACCGCGCCGTGACAGTTGAGGCAGCGGGGTTCTTGAAATACCGGTGCAAGGTTCTTAAACGCTTTGGCGGCTTTGGTTTCCTGTCGCACGGTGAGCGGACAGGCATTTTTCGCCCCTTGAACGAGCGAGGGCTGCTGAACCAACCACACCGTACCTAATATTCCTGTGACACTGACCAAGAGACTCAACCGTATCCATCGTCCTGATTTCAGAAACCGAATCAGAGCTCCCATGCGTCTTCCCAATTCTATAGATTGCAAGATAGCACCCTAGTAGGGCCTCGGCTCAATCGGGTATCCGTTCAGGATCGCGCCCTTGGTCGGATGTTCCCGATCCATAGGGATGAAGTTCACCTGGTTGACCCGGCCGTCGTTGTATTGGAGGACCAGGGTCCAATGCTCGAACCGGTAACGCCCGGTCCCAGGGGCTACACGCCCCTCGTGTGCCGTCTCGTCATCTCCCGTTCGTTCAGGCAGCACGATCCACATCAGTTTTTCATCACGGAACGTACCGTCTTTCGAGAAGGTGAGGCCGGGCAACGTACCCATCCCACTGGTGTTTCCCGGCGCAGGCCAATGGTCCTTGCGCCGCACTTCGCCGTCGAGCAGCAGGCCGTCCAGACTGGGACGGGGAAGAAACCGTTCACCTGTGCGCTCTTTCCCGCCTTCTATGTAGTGGTTCTCCAGCGCGCCGTCCGGCAGCACGACGTACTGTCGTGCTGCTCCGCCTCGGGTGATCGTCAGCCGCTTGTCCTTCAGCTGGTAGGTCCCCCAGCGCTCTGGCCAGTGTGCGCGATGCACGGCTCGGTCGAATCCGAGCAGCCCCTGGCCCGGCATGCCCCAGAGTGCCGACCCATCAGCGAACAAGATCAATTCAGAAACCGATGGTGTATTCGCAAGTCCGGACAGCCCGATTTGTAACTCGTGAGTCGTCGCGGTCCAGACCCCGGCCAAGCGGTTCGAGCCCGGACTGCCGAGGGGGCTGGGTTGGTCGAACTGCGGGGCTTTGTCACGCGCACGAGTCTGTACTGCGCTGGCCACCGAACGAGGACGCACCGAATTCAAGATGGAATCGATCGCCTGCTGATGTCGTTCAATCGCGGGCGGCGTCCCGAGTACGAGAAATCCCTCCGCTCGGTCGTTCAGCTCGACCATGCTCAGCACCAGCACGTAAGCCACACCGCCTGCATCAATCGCCGCAGAATCGATCGCCCACGTGCGTCCATCGCCGTCCTTCTGCTCCTGGGTGGGATGGGCTTGCAAGACTCGGTGACTGCCAAGCGCGGTGGCCCAGAGCTGCCGGTGCGCGTCGGCATGCGTGAGCGTCGGACCGATGGGCAAGCCATTTCCAACCGGCACCATGCCCAGTTCATTCTCGCCTCCTGTGGGGGACAGCTTCCATCGCTCACCCTCGATCGTAGCCGACCAACCGGCGGGCACGGCGAGACTGTAGCGCGTCCCATCCAATCGTTCTTGTGCGATCACGAGAGGCTCTGCTCCAGCGAAAATCGTGGCTAAGGTGAAACATGCTGTCATACGGGCGAACACGGATTTTCACCCCCTACATATTCTTCTCGCACCAGGTTCGGATAAACCTGATCAACAAAGGCCGTGCCAGACCGACGAACACACTATCCCCATACCAAGATGAAGCGACTGGAGGTTGCACACACACGTTTCTTAAGCCGTCCAGAATATTATCTCGTCGGGGATGCGCCTGCACCCGGCTCATCCGCCAGTCTCAAGGTCAACTCCGTCTCTTCCCGGCAGGTGCTCAGTCCTATGCTGCAGTTGACGGTGATGGCTTTTTTGGCAATTACGTCAGAGTCGCGTACCGGCGTCCAGCCTCCGAACTCGTAGCCTTGCTTAGGCCTCTCCCATTTGAATGTCCTAAACCGGGTAACGTTGAAAGCCGAACTCCATCCCCCACCTTCTGTCACGCCGTGCGCCTCGCTGCCTTGGACCCCTTGTGAGGCAAACAACTCCTTCAATTTTGCCGGTGTATTGCCGCTCGAACAGTGGGTCTCCGCCACTTCGCCCGATCGCCCTGGAAGAATAATCAAGTTCACGGCAAAGGGCTCAGGGTCCAGTTTGATCGAGCCTCCGTTCACATGAAAGGTGGTCGTGCCGGTGCCCTGAATACGGATTTCGCATTGAGCCGCCTGAGTCAATTTGCGAGTCGCGTACTGCATCACGCCTTCCCCCACCCATCCACGATCCTCCGTATGCTGGAGCGGGACGGTTGCCTGAACGTGGGCATCGAATCCATTTGAACTCATTTGCATGCCGAATCCACTCACAACATTCAATGGTTCCTGAACGATGTGCGACTTGAATTCAAGCACGTAAGAAGAAGGAGCCAATTCCCAGTCTCCATCCTTGGTTTGCGCGACGCCGGCACGGGAGACTGCGTTCACCCGGAATCCACTGTGCTGAACCTTGGTCGCCGGCGCCTGGTAGGTGAACGTCGCCGGGCTGTTGATTTCCGATTTGCCCTCCCTCGGCGATACACGGCCATTGCCTTCTCTTGGCCGCTCTTTTGCCTCCTTGAACTTTGCGGGAACGAGAGCCTGTTCTTTTTTCGTGCGCAGCTCAGTCTTGACGGGCGTCGATGCGTTCGGCTCGAACTTCTTGGTCTTCGTGGGGGGATTGAAGACAATCTCCACGCAGGTGTTGGGTTTGTTCCATTCGACTTCAGCAGCCAAGTAGTACGGTCCTGAGAATACCGTCACGGCCAACAGCAACATGTTCATCGCGTCACGTTGGGCCGCACCCGCCAGCGCAGAGTCCCATTCCGAGACCGACCAATTGGAAAACTGCGACGGCATGCCTCCCGCTCCCCGATCAGGCACAAACCGGACATGTTGGTGCTGATGAGCAAACGATGTTGGCCTATTCGTCCCTCCGCCCCCGATCACCAGCGACGCGTCAAGATCGACGTACTGGAGCTTCGCATCATCGTCGACGCGGCCTTTCAAGGTGGCGTGGATGCTTCGAGCGTTGTACTCCGTTCGGATGCTTCCGGAATAGTTGATCGTCTGGTCTACGACCATGGAAAATTCATAGTCGCCCTCGACAACATAGGCCCCTTGCTCGCTGGGATCCGGTGTGGGGCACCTTTTGGCATAGCCGCCATTGATCAGCGAGAAACCTTTGCGGTCGCCAGCTGTTTCAGGTGTATTTCCCTCCTCAATTCTCCACTCACGCGACTTCCTGCCCACCGCATCGGAAGGGATGGGCATGTTTACTGAACCTTTCGTGATGGTATACCCGTCCCGTTCCTGTCCTGGCGCCGTGGCCTGTGCGAGCTGAAAAGATCCCTGGGATGGCCCTGCGGCCAATATGAGGCGAGGTGCATGAAGAGGGTCATCGCCCGCGCTCTTGTGCGCGGGCGAGGGACAATCGACGACATTCGAGCCGAACTGTGCCTTGAAGTTGTCGAACAGCTGCTGGTCCAGGGATCGCGCAACCGACTCAGCCTGTGACCCGAGCGATTGCTTGAGCGACTGTCCTTCCTTTCCGGCAAACAGTTGTGCGCTGCCGAGGCCCTGGACAATTTTCGACAAGGCCTCACAGGGGCTTTTCACGCCTTTAAGAAATTGCAGCGACTCTGGACTAACCGGCACCTTCCTCCACTCGCCCTTTTCATTCGGCCCCGGTTCGAGCGGCGGCAACTGAATCGGCGGGGGGCTCTGTTCCGCCGGTTTCGCAACCGATGCAGATGGGGTTCTAGGTGGCGCAGCCGGCGTTGAGTAGACTTTCTTCGGATCGTATTCAGGGGGATTCGACGACGGCAGGTGTTGATCATTGCTGCAAGCGTGGCTGAGCAATGCTCCTGCAACAAAAATCATACAGTGGATCGGCAGGCTCCCTCGCATTTGAATAAGTACCTTTGCTAATTGAGGCCTTCGACCACCGTTACACTGAGCCATTCGTGGAATTCGGTGTCCCGGCCGGTGACGTCCTTCTTGGTCCCGGTCATCGTCGCCATGTTCACAGACTCTAGGTTCCCGAAGAGATCGACGTACAGTGCGTTGGTAAAAGTCCCCGACGGTCCTGTGCACGTCCACGAGGCCTGTTCGCTCGACGTGACATACCCAAATTGCACCGTCATAGACTCGGACTTCGGATCGACGTGTGCGGTCACAAGCCAATGCTCAACTTCAGAACCTGAGCCGGAACATGCATGCGGGGCTGGTCTGACGTAGCGGACCACCATGGGGCGAACGATGTTGATTTCTCCGCGCACCCAGTCCTCAGCGTATGGTTCGAGCGGGATCTCGAACTGCACGGCCCCATCGAACTGCGCCATTCCCATCTTTGACTTGGCGGATTGCGGGTCGGCCTGAATGCGATGTTGGATCAGCAATCGAATGGGAGGCAACCAATCGATGACATCAAATTTGTAATTTCTGCCCAAGAGATGGCTGCGATAGAGCACTTGAGCCGGCAGCGTCCAGGGGCCTTTCAGCGCATCAGCGAGGTCACGGAACATATCCGCCGGCTTCAACTGCA
>JANPKE010000232.1:0-6616 GCA_031425875.1 Nitrospirota bacterium | reverse complement strand
TTGGACTCGGTAACGGCGCCCTTCCGGGGGATCGATCTGAATGATACGCCCATCAGCAAAATCTCGTTGAACTTGTGCACACAGCGCCCTAGCATTCTGAAGGTCCGCGAAAGCACCGACTTGAACCCGTAGCACCCCCATCCCTTCAGGTCGAGAGTTATAGTCCACAACTCGGAGTTCGACCGGGTCGGTTCCGTTGCCGACCATCCCAAGCGCCTGGGCACCGGCCAACGAAAGGTCCAAAACCCGTCCTCTCGCGAACGGCCCTCGATCATTAATCCTGACCGTAACCTGGCGACCTGAAGTCAACGAATGCACAACTGCGACGGACCCGAGTGGCAGTGTCCGATGAGCAGCCGTCAGTTTGTACATGTCGTACCGCTCCCCATTCGCTGTCTTGTTCCCATGAAAGCCAGGGCCATACCACGAGGCCATCCCTCGTTCTACAAATCCAATGGGATAGCCGGGGAAGCGATCAATAGGACGAGGAGCAGTGGTGCAACCTTGATAGAGGACGGCGCCCAGCCCGATCACGACTATGGACAGAGGTGTACATTTCGTGAGCGGCACCGGCCGCATCAATCAAAACTCGTCGAGCGACTGATTGCGTAGAATGGCCAAGGCCTTGTCCGTATTGGAAACGGTCAGAACGACGATCGCCCGCTTCCCTTCCCGTGAAGGCGTACAATAGCCGCACTTGATGTTGATCCGGCTCTTCATCAAAGTATCTGCCACTTTCATTAACGCACCAGGCTTGTTTTCGAGACTTAGCAGCAGCGCAATTTCTTCGCCGAACTTAATCTTCGCCGCCTTAAGGGCCGCGCGCGCACTGTCCAGGTCAGCAACAAGCAGCCGCAGCTTGCCTGTTCCCATCACCTCTGGAGCGGAGAACGCCTTAATGTTGACGCCGGCTTCACCGAGGACCGCCGTCACTCTGGCAAGGGCACCCGGTTTACTCTGACCACTGATAACAAGTTGCGTTGTTGTCGGCATAGTGAGACTCCTAGTTGACCTCCGGCATCAGGACTTTTTCCGCCTCGCCGAGCGAACGGCTCGCAATGGAGACCACGATCCATAGTGATACGAGAGAATACGAGAGGACGCCGGTCTCGCGCACAGTCTTCGAGCCCGTAACCGTACCACAAAGAAGACGTCAGCACTCGAGCGAATCCGGAGGACCCGCCGCTTCCTACACCAGAGACACAATGACGGCCGCCTGCTCCGCATTCTTACACTCCTCTTTATGAACATCCACTCGTTGCGCCGCACGTCACACACTTCAGACAGGTGCCGTTTCGGACCATGGTGAACTGCCTGCACTCGGGACAGGGATCGCCTTCGTAGCCCTTGACCTTAGCATCTTTGGCATTTTTGATCTCTGTCAGTGTAAGCGTTTCCCTCGTGATCTCCACTTGTCGAGCAACACTATGGCCATGTCCATTTCCATGACCATTTCCTTTTCCACTGTTCCGACGGATCGGAAGATGTTCCGTAAGAACGGAAGACTTGGCCAGTGCATCGAGGTCCGCCTCTTCTTCTGAACATTCGGGATCCATGTTGTCTTTCTTCATCGAATCCATGCGCAAATCTTCCTCTTTCACCTGCGCCAAGTCATACCGGTCGAGATACGTCACGGCCAATTCACGGAAGATATAATCGATGATCGAGGTTGACATTTTGATTCGATCGTTCAATTTCACGGGACCGTTCGGCTCAAACCGGGTAAAGACAAACGCCTCAACGAATTCTTCCAACGGCACGCCGTGCTGAAGTCCAAGAGAGATGGCGATCGCAAAACAATTCATGAGGCTTCTGAACGCCGCCCCTTCCTTGTGCATATCCAAAAAGATTTCTCCGACCGTCCCATCCTCATATTCGCCAGTGCGCAGGTACAGCTTATGTCCCCCGACAATTGCCTTTTGAGTGTATCCACTTCGCCGACTCGGGAGCGGGCGGCGCTTGGCGAGATACCGAACGAGTACCCGTTCGGTGATTTTCTCTGCCATCCCCATCACGCTAGTGGTCGCCTCCACGGCCTTCCCACTGTCAGTCGAAGCGCTCAACGGCTGACTCAGTTTGGACCCGTCACGATAGAGCGCAACGGCTTTGACCATGCTCTTCCAGGCAAGTAAATAGGCCGCCTTGACGTCTTCAAGCGTGGCATCGGCCGGCATGTTGATGGTCTTGCTAATCGCGCCGCTGATGAACGGCTGTGCCGCGGCCATCATGCGGATATGCGCATCAACGGCGATGGAGCGTTGCCCGATTCGACCGCATCGATTGGCACAATCGAACACTGCAAGGTGCTCGGCCTTCAAATACGGGGCGCCTTCCACCGTCATCGTCCCACAGCAGAAATCATTCGCTGCAGCGATCTCTTCTTGCGTAAAGCCAAGCGTCTTCAGCATGTTGACGCTGATTTCATTCAGCTGGGCTTCGGTCAGGCCAAGCTTTTCGACGCAGAACGCCTCTCCGAGCGTAAACTTATTGAAGACGAACTGAATTTCAAACGCTTGCCCCAAACTGCTCTCCAAACGATCGAGAGCCGCATCGTCGAATCCCTTTTGGCGCAGCGTGTCATGATTGATGAACGGTGCGCCCTTGAGCGTCTGAGCCCCGACACAGTACCGAACGACATCCTGCGCTTGCTGATCCGTATAGCCAAGGTTGGCCAGCGCCATCGGCAAGCTTTGATTGATGATCTTGAAGTACCCGCCGCCGGCCAGTTTCTTAAATTTCACCAGGGCAAAGTCTGGTTCAATCCCGGTGGTATCACAGTCCATGACCAACCCAATCGTGCCGGTTGGAGCAATGACAGTCACTTGAGCATTGCGATATCCATAGGCCGTCCCTAATTCAAGCGCATGGTCCCAGGCGCGTCTGGCGGCGAGAAGCATGTCAGGCGGGCAATGCTCGGGACGGATTCCCATCGGCGCAATCGTGAGGTGTTCGTATTCTGCCTGCGGCGCCTGGTACGCAGCTCGACGGTGATTGCGGATGACCCGCAGCATATGCTCTCGATTGTTTGCGTACCCCGGAAAGGGCGACAATTCGGCAGCCATTTCAGCCGATGTCCCGTAGGCTTCCCCGGTCATGATGGCCGTGATGGCGCCACAAATCGCCAAGGCCTTGGGCGAATCATACGGAATCCCTTGGCGCATGAGCACAGTCCCCAAATTCGCATACCCCAACCCAAGCGTCCGGAACTGATAGCTCTTTTCAGCGATGGAGCGGCTTGGGAAGGAAGCCATCAACACGCTGATCTCTAACGCGATCGTCCACAGCCGAACGGCATGGCGAAAATGTTCCAGCTCGAATTGCCCATCAGCGGCATAGAACTTCGTGAGGTTCAGGGAAGCCAGATTACAAGCCGTATCATCCAAAAACATGTACTCGGAACAGGGATTTGAGGCGTTGATGCGACCGTCCTCCGGACAGGTATGCCATTCGTTGATGGTGGTATCGTACTGCGTCCCTGGATCAGCACAAATCCAGGCCGCCCACGCGATCCGGTCCCACAGCTCCCGTGCCTTGACGGTCTTCCAGACCTTGCCGCTCGTTCGACGCTTGAGTTGCCAGTCACCGTCGGTTTCGAGCGCGGCAAAAAACTCATTGGGAATCCTGACGCTATTGTTGGAGTTTTGCCCAGAGACGGTCTGGTAGGCCTTTCCATCCCAATTCGTGTCATATTCGTGAAAGACAAAATGCGTGAAGCCTTGCTGTGCATAAGAAAACATTCGTTGGATATACGCCTCGGACACCAGATCCCGACGGGCCGATGCCAGAGCCTCACGCAAGACCGGATTGGTCTTCTGGTCGAGATCCAGCCTGAAAGCGCCCTCACCATCGACCGTATGACAGGCTTTCAACACAGCATTGAGGCGCTGCGCACAAATCTTTGACCCCGTCACCATCGCCGCGACTTTTTGCTCTTCGATGACTTTCCAATCGATAAACTCTTCGATATCCGGATGGTCGAGGTCCAAACACACCATCTTGGCGGCACGGCGCGTCGTCCCTCCGGATTTGATCGCTCCGGCAGCTCGATCCCCGATCTTCAGAAATGACATAAGGCCTGAAGACTTCCCGCCGCCGGAAAGCCCTTCGCCATCCCCACGCAGTTTGGAAAAATTGGTCCCGGTCCCGGACCCATACTTAAACAACCGCGCTTCCCGAACCCAGAGATCCATGATGCCGTTTTCATTCACGAGATCGTCCTCGATTGATTGAATGAAACAGGCATGCGGTTGAGGATGTTCGAACGCGTTGGTGGCTTTCACTACTTCCTGAGTCTTGGGATCAACGTAATAATGCCCTTGTGCCGGTCCCGATAACCCATAGGCATAATGAAGGCCGGTATTGAACCACTGGGGAGAATTGGGCGCTGCCATTTGATGCGCCAGCATGTAGCACATTTCATCGTGAAACGACTCAGCATCGTCCGGCGTCTTGAAATACCCATAGGACTTGCCCCAATGGGTCCAACATCCAGCCATGCGTTCGAAGACTTGACGGGCATCTCGCTCACCACCCAACACCGACTTGCCATCTGGACCGATGACAGGCTGCCCATTCTGATCGCGCTGCGGAACTCCGGCCTTCCGAAAGTACTTCTGAGCCAATATATCGATGGCCAGCTGCGACCAGGCCTCAGGAACATCGATATTTTCAAGCTTGAAGACAGTGGATCCGTCGGGATTGCGAATCTCCGACGAACGCTTCACAAACGTGATCCCCTCGTATGGATTTTGCCTGCGACTGGTAAATCTTCGATCAATTTTCACGGTAAACCTCCTGCCGAGGGGAAAAGGATGTGACCCATGCCTCTGATGAGACCATATTTAAGGTGCGTGAAGCTCATGCAGTTTCAATGAACAGCTACATATAGCTATCATGTTTTTTTGTCAACACCAAGTATTGTGGATCTTTGGGAAATGAGAGGATAGGCTGTGAATAGCCGAAATGCGAATATCCTGGCCAATTCTAGTCGCTTGTCAGGGGGGTTATCCACAGAAATAACCAGTGGAATCTGGCCCCGTCAGATTACCCTGGCCATTTTTTCTTTTTAGAAGGCCATTCGCCCGATCTTCAGCGTTGCTTCTTCGACACCCTGAATGGGAATGAACCAACCGCCAAAACCGAAGACAATGACTTTTGTATCGGCCACCTGTGTTTCATACCGGCTCACAATCCCCCAGTTCTGTCGCACTGTATTCGGCCTCACGAGTGATTCGAGAAGCTTCCTACTTTGCGACTGAAACACCTGCCGAATAAATTGTTGCTCTCGAGTTGGTGTCCCTTGGTCCATTCGGTCTATCGCTTTGCTCAATTCCTGTTCAACAAAGCGTACATAGTCGTCCATGGTCGGATTCGATAGAGCCAGACCGATCGCCCCGGCCAGCACAACGACGATTACGCTCAAACGAAGGAGGCTCATACCGTTCTTACCCGAACAAGTTGGGTCATGTTCGAACTTCCAGTCATGTCCAACACATGTTCATTCCTACGCCGTTCGCTCTGAGCTTGTCGAAGGGCGTGCACCGTTAAGGGAGATCGTTCATGGTTCGACACGCTCACCACGAACGAACTTTGAAAACACGATACGACCGCATGATTTGACAAACAATTGTCGGGCCAATTAGCTTAGCCCAGATCCTGTCCACACAGTCTTATCGAGTCTGGAGGAGACTTATGTTCGTCTGGAGCAAGAAACTTGTCGGAGCCCTGTTAGGCATATTCACACTGCTGTTAGGAATCTTTCTCCTCCAAGGCCCGTCAGAGAGCTCGAGCGTTCTCAAGGCTCACACCACTCAGTGGATCATTTTAAACTATGCCTGCCTGCTGGTTTGGCTCTTCGTCTGGATAATCGACCAAGCGCGCGTACGCGGCAAGAATGCCTGGCTCTGGCTGCTGCCGTTCATCCTCGCTCCACTTCCCACCCTGATGCTCTTCGTGCTCTTCTTACAACGGCGATTGTCCTCATAGTCACTTGGAGATCGACGAAGCTGCAGGTTCCGTAACAGAAATATGCTCGGCGGCTTTCTGCTCAGGCTCGATGGAACGTCGGATCCGCCACACGGCCCACAGACCCGGTAGAGCGACAACCACGGTCAAGACAAAAAACTGAGTCCATCCAACCAGGCTGACAAGATCCGCCGATGGGCGGCCGGCAAATACCCTCCCCAACGCCTCTAACGAAGATAGCAGCGCGAACTGAGTCGCGGTATACCGGGGATCGCAGAGCGACATCACCAATGCGACAAACGCAGCAGTGCCCATTCCACCCGTCACATTTTCGATCACGACTGCCGCCGTTAGGACGGTCGAACTCTTGCCTGCCAATGCCAAGGCGACGAACCCCAGGTTTGAGACCGCCTGCAAGACCCCGAAGATCAACAGCGACCGCACAAGTCCCGACTTGGCCATCACAAGTCCGCCGACAAAAGCGCCCAGCAATGTGGCAAAGACCCCTAATCCCTTCACCGCGCCGACATCCGTCGCAGAAAAACCAAGCCCTCCGATCAGAAAGGCGGTCTGGAGCGCAGAGGCAAACGCGTCTCCGAGCTTATAGAGGACAATCACGCCCAAGAACCCCAACGCATGGGGTCGTCCAAAG
>JANPKE010000231.1:0-1618 GCA_031425875.1 Nitrospirota bacterium | reverse complement strand
GGCCAACTGGCGGCGGGGGTGGCCCATGAAATCAACAATCCTCTCGGAGGAATCCTCAATTGTCTCTACAACCTTCGAAAGGGGACCCTTTCCCCGGCACGTCAAGAGGAATATTGGGCCTCCATGGAACATGGCGTCCGTCGTGTTCAAAAGATCGTTCGGCAGTTGCTCGATTTTTCACAGCAGCACGAACCGGCTTTCAGCCCGGCTGATATCAATCGAATCGTCGACCAAGTGTTAGGGCTGACCACTCATCTCTTTGCCTCCAATCGCATTCATTTGGAAACATTTCCAACCAAGGACTTGCCCAGTGTGATGGTTGATCGGCATATGATCGAGCAAGTCTTGATGAACTTGATCTTGAACGCCGTGCAGGCCATGAAAAACGGCGGAGTGCTGACGATCAGGACTTCCGTGGCTGAGGGCATTTGCCGGGTCGAGGTGAGCGATACAGGGTCCGGCATTCCTGCATCGGTTCTCCCACGGATCTTTGATCCCTTCTTCACCACCAAAGGGGAAGGAGAGGGCACGGGGCTTGGTCTCTCAGTCAACCTTGGTATCGTGGAGCGTCATGGCGGAAAAATTGTGGTCGAGAGCGAAGTCGGAAAAGGAACGACGTTCACGCTGTGCCTGCCCATGTCACGAGAACGTGCCTTTGCGGAGAGGAAAGCATGAAAGGGTTGACTGTTCTGCTGGTCGACGATGAGCCCTTGATGCGTCTTTCCATGATGGACGCATTGGAGGCTGTTGGCTGCGAGGTTCAGGCGGCGTCGACCGGCACGGAAGGGCTCGAAGCGATTCGAGGGAAGACCTATGATGTGGTGATCACCGACCTGCGGTTGCCGGGTGTGGATGGGCTGACTGTGCTTCAGACGGCCAAAGGTAAGGAGCCCCAGACCGAGGTGCTCGTGATTACGGCACATGGATCGGTAGAAACGGCTGTTGAGGCTATGAAGCTGGGGGCGTTTGATTACATCACGAAGCCATTCCAGATGGATGAATTGTTGCTGATCGTTGAGCGGGTCGGTGGCTTGATCGCGCTCCGTCGGGAGAACCAGGATCTCAAACGTCAGCTCGAGGACAAGTTTTGCTTCAATGGCATTTTAGGGGCGAACAGTCAGATGCGCGGTGTACTGGACAAGATCAAGCTCGTGGCTGAGACCGATTCCACGGTCCTGATCGTAGGGGAGAGTGGAACAGGTAAGGAACTTGTCGCCAATGCGTTGCATCAGAACAGCCCGCGGAAAGGGTATCCGTTGATCAAAGTCAGCTGCGCCGCGTTGCCGGAGACGCTGCTGGAAGCGGAACTCTTCGGCCACGAGAAAGGGGCCTTTACGGGCGCGTTACGCCAACGACGTGGGCGATTCGAAATGGCGAATCGAGGGACCTTGTTCCTTGACGAAATCGGTGAAATCTCGCCCGTAGTACAGGTGAAACTTTTGCGCGCCCTGCAGGAACGTACCTTTGAACGGGTCGGGAGCAGTGAGACGATCGAAACGGATGTGCGACTTGTGTGCGCCACACAGAAAGATCTACGCAAAGAGGTGGCGCAGGGTCGGTTCCGCGAAGACCTCTTTTACCGGCTCAACGTCGTGCCGATCATCGTTCCGCCGCTCAG
>JANPKE010000230.1:0-3051 GCA_031425875.1 Nitrospirota bacterium | reverse complement strand
GATAGGTGACGTTCGCCCCGCTTACACCGATCTGCCCCGCCCCCGTGCCCTGATTGCGGATCGCCAGCACGTCCTCGGCACTGTCACTCCCCGCCGTGAAGCTCACGGTCAACGTGCCAGTATCAAAGTTGGTCGAGTCGACGTCGGCGACCAAGGCATTGGCCCCCTGCTCGATGACCACCGCCCCGGCCCCTTCGCTGTACGCCAGGTTGTCGCCGCTCAGGCTCGCAATCGTCGGCGCATCGTTGACGGCTGTCACCGTGATGGTGGCTGTTCGCGATGTACTACTGGAATTGGTGCTGTCACGGGCCACCACGGTGATCGAGCGGTTGCTCGTGGTCGGCTGGTCGCTCGTGTCGTTGTAGAGAATGCCCTGCAAGATCGTCTGATAGGTCGCGGTGCTCGCCGTGCCCGTGATCAACAGTACGCCGGTACTCGCCGTGTAGCTCACCGTTAAGCCCGCCCCCGAGGCCGCCGTCGTCGCCGCCGCATTGAGGGAGAGCGACTCCACCGCATTGCCATCGGGCCGCGCCGTCAGTGTCACCGTCAAAAGGTTGAGATTGGCGCTATCCACATCGCTCAGCGTCCCCACCGGGACGATCAGCACCGACGTCTGCTCGGTGAACGCCGTAGTCACATCATTGCCTACTCCACCCGCGTTCAGATCTACCACCGGCGCGGCGAGCAAACCAACCCAATTTGCCTGAATCCCGTCGTCCACGGCTATTTGCGTCTCGATAGTCCCGATCTGCGTCTCCAGCACCCAGTCGCCACCCAATGCAGCGAAGCCGGTGGCATCCGTACTCGCGGCGACGTCGGCGCCAGTCAACTGACTCAGCAAGGTGGCCGCCTCTTGCCCAACCTGGCCTTCGGCGAAGTCGCAACCGTAGACCAGAATGTCGGCCTGCCCTGACAGCGCTTGTTGGATGATGGCGAGTTCGTCGGCGTACTGTCCCGACATCGACTCCGTGGTCAAGGTGCCCGTGCCGAGTTGGAGCTCTCCCGCGCCGCCGTGCGAGATCAGATGGATCGCATCGATCCCCGTGCGACCGGCCAGCGCGCTCGCCATCTGTTCCACACCATCCTGACCACCATCGAGCATGATGACTGCGATGTTCGGGTCTATGTCGCTCAGGAGTTCCTGATAATTCGGGACGGTGGGATCAACGAAGACAATCTCCGTCCTGGACTCGCCAGGGTTATAGGTTGTAATGGCTTGAAGGAGTTCTTGCGACTCATTCTCTGCCGCGGTTGGCTCTCCACCGCCTTCTGCGGACACCGCCGATTCGGCCTGTTCCTGCGCGACTTGTTCTTGATTGACTTCCGCGGCCGGGGCGGCCGCGGCGGCATCGAACATGAGGCGGGATTCGAGCGAGAGCAGGGATGCCTTGACTCGGGAGGTGCCCTGAGCCTTTGGAGCCGGCTTCGGCCTGTCATTCTGCTGTGGCGCTGTGTGTTTTTTTTGCCCGCACATGCGTAGGCCCCCTCTGGTCCTGCAATACCGCGTCAGGTCTTCATCGACTTATTCCGTTCAGCGCTGGAGATCCGCTTAAAACCATGCAGGTTCTGCTCCAGCACAACGAGATCGGTCGATGGGAACAATGCGCTCTAACCGCCACTAACTAGCTAAAAGAAGCTGGTGACGATATTGTGAGGGTACCGATTGTGTCTCGATGACAAAAAGCGGCAGCCAAGGCTCTGATCGGTCAAGATCTGCTCTTCTGTAACTGAAACGGGAGAGTACGATTTCTGACTATCCCACGAAGGAACCCAAGCCGATCCGCCTAGCGCGATCCCGTCTGTATTCTAGAACCCGCTTTCTCTCACGACAGCGGCAACCACCTGATCCCACGCCCGTTGTGCGATGCTCGATGGTTGGCCCTCGATCTGGACATGGCCGGCGAGGATGTGGTCTGGAGACGTCTTCGCGTCGTCCAGACTCAGCCGCACACGATACACGGAGACTTCCGGCTTGAGCCGTCCCTTGTCGTCTTTTCGCACCGGGACATCGCCACCATAGACTGAGGCGAGATAGGGCACCATGAACTCGCGCTCATCTACCTCCGCAATCTGCCTCACATGGGCTTCGACCGATGGCCTGGTGAGATCCAACGGGACAAATCGTGCCGGTTGTCCCACGGTGACATAGGCTAACTCGTCGACCGGGACGAAGCTTTCTATTTCCACCTGGCGATCGTCGACGAGATAAACAATGGGCAGTTTCTGATCGATCCATCGCCCGACGGTGAGTGAATCCGCTCGATCGCGTACCACCCCGGCGATGGGTGCCCGCAAGGTTAAATTGTCTCGTTTGGCCTCCAGGCCCGTCAGTTCGGCAAGCCCAGCTCGCAATGATTCCCCAATGACCTGTCGCTGATCGCGATCTTGGCCGTAGCCGGCCATCCGGCCAAGCCGATAGTCCCATTTCGCAACTTTCGTTTCGGCCAGCCGGACTTCCTTTTCCAACAAGGGATTCTCGAGGACCACGAGAGCATCCCCTGCCAACACCACCTGCCCATCGCGCACCAACACCTGCTGCAGCCGCCCCGGGGTCGGTGCAAAAATGGTCGTGTACGACGACGCTTGCAGGACAGCCGGAACCGAGACGCTCGTGTGCAATGGAATGAGCGTGGACGCAACGACTACTCCAAAACCGGCTGCCGTCATCCAAGTCCGTGGTGATGCCGCATACAACGTTCGGCTACCCCACCACACGGTCAGTTCCCGATAAATCGGCATGGCGATGAACCACACGATCTCGACCAGGAAGAGTACGATGCCGAGGGCTTTAAAGAAGTAGTGGTAGACCATCACCGCGATCCCGGTGAACAGGATGAGCCGATAGAGCCAGATCGCCCAGGCGTACACCACCATGGTGTGCCGCACCCCTAGGGAGACCGTTTCCGGAGATGGACTATGCTGGCCAAACAGCAGGCTCCGCAATCGCCATTGTCCAAAGGCAAACGCCCGATCTTGTAGATTCGGAAGACCTAATCCATCGGCGAGGAGATAGTAACCGTCGAACCGCATCAACGGATTCAAGTTGACGAT
>JANPKE010000229.1:0-3299 GCA_031425875.1 Nitrospirota bacterium | reverse complement strand
CCACCGGTTGCCTGAATCTGGAAGATCGAATTGGCATAGCGCTGTTCGTCTGGGGTCGCCGCTTCGAGGGTGACGTGTGTGAGATCGACTTCCAGTTCCTCGGCGATGAGCATCGGGATCGAGGTGTAGGTGCCCTGTCCCATTTCTACATAGGGCATGATGAGTGTGACACGACCGTCACGACCGATGCGGATGAATGCATTGGGAGAGAAGATAGCGCAAGTCGTCGCGCCAGCCGTTTCCCTACTCCAGCTCAATCGAGGGAGGATGAAACCCAACAGGAGGCCTCCGCCGGCTGCCGCGCTCACCAGGAATGTCCTGCGAGAAAGACTTCCCTCGGACACTAATCCTGTACGAATCTTTGTCACATTCGGTTGTTCCTTGAGATCCATGTTACGTCTCTTCGCGGTGCGCGCAATTATTTAAGATGGCTGTGCCGCCTGTTTGATCGCAGCGCGAATTCGCGTATAGGTCCCGCAACGGCAGATCGTGCCGGCCATTGCCGCGTCAATGTCGGCATCGTTCGGGTGCGGTTTGGCAGCCAGCAGCGCCGCTGCACACATGACCTGGCCTGACTGGCAATAACCGCACTGCACGACTTCTAGGTCTAGCCAGGCTTTCTGCACCTTCGCACCGGTCCGCGTCTGGCCGACCGCCTCGATCGTCATGATCTTCTTGCCTCTGACCTCCACCACGGGCATGATGCAGGATCGTATCGGCTGCCCGTCGACATGCACTGTGCAGACGCCACACTGGGCTATACCACAGCCGAACTTCGTGCCGGTCAGACCGAGAATGTCACGGAGCACCCAGAGCAATGGCATATCGTCCGGCACATTTGCCTCCCAATCCTTACCATTGATGTTCAGTGTGAGCATGGCTTCCTCTCCATCAGGCTAACGACCCCGGTACGAGCGCCTGATCGCATGCAAGTATATGTCGGGCGAATGTTACGGGCTTCATTACCACCCATGCCGGTCTTCCCTGAAGATCACCCCGTCTCCTCTGAGCTGAAAGAAAATGCTTTGGATCTCACGACCACATTTTTATCGATGCTATGCCTCCGGGTGGAGCGAGTCTGTTCAGAATTGCTCAACTGCAAATATCGAGACCGGATTTCGCAACGACGGGAAGAACAAACCGAATGCATCACGAACGAGAAACTCGATTGAGCATTGCCAACAAGGCCTTAGCGGCTGGCTCGGAGGACGCGGGGTTTTGCCCTGTGATCAAGCGGCCGTCAGTGATGACGTGAGGCTGCCAGTCAGCCATCTTGGAATAACGACCGCCCTGCTGTTTGAGCATGTCTTCCACCAAGAAGGGAACGACCTGGGTCAGTCCGGCCGCCTCCTCCTCGGTATTGGCAAAACCGGTGACCGCTCTGTCCTGCACCACGGGAATGCCGGCGGCAGTCTTGGCATGGCGGAGAGCCGCCGGTGCATGGCAAACTACGGCCACCGGTTTTCCCACTGCGAGCATCGCTTCAATCAGGGCGATCGAAGACGCATCTTCGGCCAAATCCCATAAGAGGGCCATGGCCGCCGGGGTAAAATACCGCATCAAATTTATCCGAAGACATGTCGCTTAACTTGAGCGAGCTGGCAAGCGACAGCTGAGCGGCTGGATCCGCCTTAAAACGGCAAGTAGATTCAGTCTGCGATGCCGGGAGGTCACTCTTGGGGTCGAGCGGAGGCTGGCCGCCCAGCGGTGACGCGAGCGTGACATCTGCGCCTGCATCCTTGAACACATAGTAGGGAGCAGCAAATTCTTCCAGCCAGTAGCCGGTTTTCTTACCCGTATTCCCGAGCTGATCATGAGAGGTCAGTACCATCAAGATATTCATGATCACTCTCCTGAGATAAGTTGAATGGGTCAGTCCTTGGCGACTCGGACAATCAGCTTGCCGAAATTTTTGCCTTCCAGCATGCCGATGAACGCCTGGGGGGCCTTCTCAAGACCATCCACGATGTCTTCACGCCGCCCGCACCTCCTGAAAAAACAATGAAACCTCGATGTTAAGCCCGGCTAGCAGGCGCACCGGTTCCACCATCGATTTCCTGAGCTGTATCAATAGTGGAATCAGCATGCCGACAGCGCCGCAAACGCCACTGCCCCGACACACAGGGCGATCTCACCAATCATACAGCTCCTCCTGCCTCCATCAGGCTTTCCCTAAGCCAGCCGGCGTTCCACCGTGTTTTATCGAAGGAACCCAAGATCCGAGGACAACAATCAACGTGAACGGCACGCCCAGCATCATGTCGTCCCTTACTATAACGAGAAGCATGACGGCAGTCTGTTCACAATTGCTCAGTAAACAAGATCTGAAAAGCGTATCGTTGATTTTAGGCGTGTTTAACTTTATCCAAGGAGGCTCCAATGGTATCCATTCACAAAGTGGTCGGTGTCCTTTCGTGCAGCTTCTTCCTGTGCCTAAGTTTGTCAACCGTCGCGTCTGCTGCAGACCAGTTCAACACAGGCCATTCGGGCGGAAAGATATGGACCGTGGATGATAAAGACAGGTTTGTAGCCGGCAAGGAGATCAAGGGCGAAATCGTGAAGATCGATGGAGAGAACTATGTCGTGAGAGAAGCATCTGGGGCTGAGGTGCGCATGCATGTTGATGCCAATACTGAAAAGAGATCCACCATGCGTCCCAAAGTGGGAGAACATGTTCTTGCGAAAGTGGATGCTAAGGGTCATGCATTGTCGTTTCTTACGGATGCACCTATTTCCCGCTGACATGCGTCTGTAATCAGCACGGGCGCTTAAGGCGAAGGTAGCAGGGTATTTCTCAGCGAGAGAGGTCGGGGGCACTGCATGACGTTGCACCCCGTGTACTCTATATTGAGCGCCGATCGTCCACCGGCAGCTACGCTGCCGGTGGACCTGTAAATTGTATATTGTTTTTATTCCTGGGGTACCAGTGAACGACGTCAATGCGAAGCACGCCGTTCACCGTTTGGCATCCTCAACTGCCACAGGAAATGAGCTCTGCACGGGCTCCCTCGCATTTGCGGACGCTTCACCATTCGTTTGCTGACCACTTGGTTGATCGTGTTTTCCACTAAACGCTGCGCTAATCGTCTCCCCTTGCCGGTAGCGGTCCCCGATAGGTTCTAGTGCGAGGCGGAGCGAGAGGTATTGTAGTAGTCTGGTCACAATTGCTCAGCAATCAAGACCCGAAGAGCGTAGCGTTACCTTAAAGCGTCTTGTACATCTACCCAAGGAGGCTCCAATGGTATCCATTCCAAAAATCGTCGGTGTCCTGTCGTGCGGATTATTGCTGTGTCTCGGGC
>JANPKE010000228.1:0-8958 GCA_031425875.1 Nitrospirota bacterium | reverse complement strand
CAGTACTTCACCAGCCTGTAAGGCGACTTTCTCCTTTAAGACGGTGGTCTTGCCATCCGCCCCAACGAACTCGATCTTCGCCGTTGTCGCAGCAGGAATCGTGAGCGACTTCTCGTTCGACCGGAAATCGCCGCCTTTCATATGGGAAACGTGGGTCTTTGAATCGGAGCTCCAGGCACCCATTTTATGGGGATGCTTTCTGGTATGGGCCTTCACTGAAAGCGGGGCGCGGCGATCCGAGTTCCCTTCGCGCAGCACTGGATTGACAGCACTGCCCTTGACTTTGTCATAGCGGATCTTGATGTCTTTTTCCTTATCGTCCTTCGGATTCTCGGGATAGTCCGGCAGCTTGTAGCCTTGGCCTTGCAGCTCCTTGATCGTCTCCTGCAACTGGGGAAGCGAGGCGCTGATGTTCGGCAACTTGATGATATTGGCCTCCGGAGTCTTGGCCATCTCGCCAAGCTCCGCCAAGGCATCGGGTTGCTTTTGAGCCGGAGTGAGATACTCCGGGAACACCGCGATCACACGGCCCGCTAATGAAATGTCACGCAGCTCAACCGTGACACCTGCCGCCTTCGAGAAGGCATTGATGATCGGCAGAAAGGAATAGGTCGCCAGCATGGGCGCTTCATCGGTCTTCGTATAAATTATTTTGTCTGCTTTTGCCATGGCCATTTTCCTCCGGATTATGTGGTTGAGTTCAGCGTCGATCACACTGAATCAGCTTGTAACCGCAGTCGGGTATCATTTCCGTCCGCTCCGGTTCGCATGGATGGGGAGCGCACTCCCATCCAGCTTAACTCCCACCATCACCGGCTTGTCAGGTGCCATGTCATAGCCCCGTCACGCTGATGCGGTCCTGCACTCAATCTTCTCGTCATCTTCCGTTTTGGCGAAGGATGACGCCAAGATCCCAAAACCCTGCCCACTGAAACGTTAGTTCAGCGCATTCAGCGCCGAACCGGCCTTAAACCAAGTGATTTGTGGTGCTGTCATGCTGTGATTGGCTTGAACCTTCACATCGCCGCTGGTCTTATGCACGACCACTGTGACTGGCTTGCCTGGAGCCAGATTATTTAAATCAAGCACGCTCAACCGATCATTCATCTCAATCTTGTCGTAGTCCTTTGGATCGGCGAAGGTCAAGGGCAAAATACCCTGCTTCTTCAGATTGGTTTCATGGATACGCGCGAAGCTCTTGGTGATGACGGCCCGTACGTTCAAGAACCGTGGAGACATGGCCGCGTGCTCACGGCTGCTGCCTTCGCCGTAATTTTCATCGCCGACGACAATCGACCCAATACCTTTGGCTTTGTACGCTCTGGCAATTTGTGCCATCGTGAGATTGGCTTCGCCGGTCAGGACGTTCGTACCCTTCCCCGGCTCAGACGAAAACGCATTATTCGCTCCAAGGAACATGTTGTCGCTAATCTTGTCGAGATGTCCGCGGAATTTGAGCCAGGGACCGGCCGGGGAGATGTGGTCGGTCGTGGTCTTCCCCTTGGTCTTGATCAACAGCGGCAACTTGTCGAAATCCTTACCGTCCCACTTTGGGAATGGCTGCAACAACTGCAACCGCTCGCTGGTCGGTGGTATGTCGACGGTCAAGTTCGAACCGTCTGCAGCCGGTTCAACATATCCCTCTTCGCCCTTGGCAAAGCCCTTGGCCGGTAATTCCTCGCCCACCGGTGGCTGCAACTTGAATTCTTTGCCGTCCGCGCCCTTGACTGTCTGATTGACCGGATCGAAGCCCAAATCGCCGGTGATCGCATAGGCGGTCACGATCTCCGGACTGGCGAGAAACGACAGTGTTTCACTGATCCCGTCATTGCGGCCCGGGAAATTCCGATTGAAAGAACTGACGATCGAATCCGCCTTGCCCTTCACGCCATCAGCCCGTTTCCACTGTCCGATGCAGGGGCCGCAAGAATTGGACAGCACGGTGCCCCCCAGCTGCTCGAACGTGTCCAAGAACCCATCACGCTTCATGGTGTGATAAATACGCTCGGAGCCAGGCGAGACCAAAAACGAGGCTTTCGCCTTCAAGCCGGCTTTTAGCGCCTGTTGCGCGATGTGCGCCGACCGGCTGATGTCTTCATACGACGAATTGGTGCAGCTGCCGATGAGCGCCGCCTTCAACTCGACCGGATAGCCCTTCTCTTGTGCTTCGGCCTTCAACTTCGAGATCGGCCTGGCCAAGTCCGGTGTATGCGGTCCAACCACATGCGGCTCGAGCTTTGAGAGATCGACTTCCACGATTTGATCGTAGTACTTCTCCGGCGACTGATAGACTTCAGGGTCGGCCACGAGTAGATTCTTCTGCGCCGTCGCCAAGCTCGAGAGATCCGCGCGATCCGTAATATTCATGTAGGCGACCATCTTCTGGTCGAAGGGGAATACCGACGTCGTCGCCCCGAGTTCAGCACCCATGTTGCAGATAGTGCCCTTGCCGGTGGCACTGATCGTCTCAGCACCAGGGCCGAAGTACTCAACGATTTTGTTGGTCCCGCCCTTCACGGTGAGCAGGCCGCACAGATAGAGGATGACGTCCTTCGCCGAGGCCCACCCGCTCAACTTGCCGGTCAGCTTCACGCCGATGAGTTTCGGATGGAGCACTTCCCACGGCAGGCCGGCCATGACTTCTCCGGCATCGGCCCCGCCGACACCGATCGCCAATCCACCCAACCCACCCCCGTTTGGTGTATGCGAGTCGGTGCCGATGATGAGGCAGCCGGGGAACGCATAGTTTTCGAGCACAACCTGGTGGATGATCCCGGCACCCGGCTTCCAGAAACCGATCCCGTACTTCTTCGCCGCGGACGCGAGAAAGTTATACACTTCCTTATTCTCGTCCAAGGCGCGAGTCAGATCTTTCTGCGAACCCATTTCAGCACGGATCAAGTGGTCACAGTGGATCGTGCTCGGCACCGCGGCTTTCGTCTTGTTCGCCTGCATGAACTGCAGCACGGCCATCTGCGCCGTCGCGTCCTGCATGGCAACCCGGTCAGGCCGCAGGGCTAACATGGCCTTGCCGCGCTCCCAGTTCTGCGTCTCGAAGTTGTCGGCATGCGACACCAGAATCTTCTCGGCCAGCGTCAATCCACGGCCGAACTTCTTTCGTGCCTTCTCGAAGATTCCCGGCATCTTGGCATAGAGGTTCTTGGCGATATCCATCGACATATTTTTCTCCGTTTTTTGAATATCTAGTTCTGGAACAGGCCGCTCGTATCTCGTGAAGCGTATCTCGTAAATGACTCGCGCTTCACAAACGACGCTTCACGTTTCACACTACTTTAACGGCGGGACTTCCCGCCTCTTGGGCGCCGCGTAGTTCACCAGATAATCGAACAGCCGAATCAAGCGGCTATCCTGACGCTTCTGATCGACCCAGTGGCCGATCAACCCGATCGTGCGCGACAGGATGAAGAAACCGTTCAAGCTATCGACCGGGAAACCCAAGTCAACCAGCACAGCCGCCATCGTGCCGTCTACGTTCAGAATCAGATTGTCTTTCTTCGCCGCCGTCACCTGCTCTACTTGGAGAGCGAAGTCGAGACACGGAGTCTTCGTGTTCAAGCTCTTCACATAGCCCACGAGTTCCTTGACCCGTTTGTCGGGATTGCGCAGACTCTTCACGCGGTGACCGATGCCCGGGACCGGACCAACGTTCTTTTTCATGTAGACCAGAAATTCATCCACATTCATCTTGTTGTCGACCGCGTACTTGAACCAACGGCCCGCATCTGTGACCGCGCCACCGAAACGCGGCCCGATCATGATCAAGCCGGCAGCCACTGCTTGCGACAAGCCGATGCCGGCACAGGCCGCCAGAATCGTCGCATAGGCACCGCTGACGCAGGGGCCATGGTCGGCCGACAGCATCATGATGCGCTTGATGATCTCGGCTTCCTGTTTCGAGATCAACCGTTTATCCCACAACAAGCCAATGACGTGGGGAATCTCATATCCTTTATTGATGAGCTCGGAGGCCGGATAGCCATCGTAGCAAGGTTCGTCGCCACGATCATCGCTGATGGTCGTGCGAATCAACGGCGCGACCATGACTTCGTCCGCCTTCATCGCCTCTTCGATCGACTTCGGCAGACGCGGCAACACAGCCGGCTCGACCGGCTCCTTCACCTGGCCGGACTTGAGCAATTCCTGATACGTGTCTTTAATCGCTGGGCCAAGCGCTCCGAATGTTGCGGGCACCAAGGCACCAGATTTCTTGAGCGCGTCGGATTTCGACCGGGCCGAACCTTCGCCCTTCATGCCTTCCTTGGCGCCGGCATGGCCGAACTTCATCCCCTTCGGCAAGCTCTCCTGGCAGAACCCGGAGACCACACCGATCAGCTTCACCCGACGCTTCTTCGCACCGTACCACTCGGCAGCCCGCTCTTCGAGATCGCCACCCATTTCGCCGACAACGACGACGGCTTTCGTCTGTGGATCGTTCTCGAACATTTCAAGGTAGCTCACGTAGTCGGTACCGGGATAGGCATCGCCGCCGATACCGATGGCCGTCGTGATCCCGTCGGCGAACTGCGAACAGATCCAGATGATTTCATTCGAGAGACCGCCCGACTTGGTAATGACGCCGAACGAGCCCTCTCGATAGAGCTTCGAAAGGACTAGATTGTCAAACGCGCCGCCGATCACGCCCAACCGACACGCACCGGCGGAGATGATGCCGATGGAGGACGGACCGTTGAACACCTTGCCGAGCTTACGCGCATGGGCACCGAGCAGCTTCGCGTCCTTCTCCGGCACACCCTCAGTGATCATCGACACCACTTTAATGTGTGAATCGTCCAGCGCTTCCATCCCTCCCTTCATCGCACGGTCCGCACCGATATAGACAAGGCTCGTATTGATGGTCGGATGATTCTTCGTCGCTTCCGCGATGGTCTTATAAATCGGGATGGCGATGAGACCACTGCCGTAAGGAACTTCATTGGACTTGCCGGCGTCAGGCGGATAAACGAACGCTTCGACGTTGAGCGGGCGCTTGATCAGGTAGCAGAACTCCGCCATACGGCGGGCTGCGTTGACACCGGCGGCGCCTCCCTGAATCACAACCCGGGTGTCTTTATTGGCCAGAATGCTCATCGGAATCTCCCTCTTTCCTTTAGGACTGAGTGCTGAGGTCTGAGGACCGAGTAAAGACTCTTCCCCACTCAGTCCTGAGTCCTCGTTACTGTTTTTGCATCGCTTTGTCGACGATGTCCGTCAGCGGGGTGTTGCGATCGAAGACGTTGATATCGAAGCCCTCGTCCTTCAGCGCGCGCATTGCGTCAAGCCCTTCTTTTTCACGCGGCCCGCCGCGGCGCACCCAAATCTTGACGCCCTTCAACTTGCCGTCGCCCTTGGCCTTGCGGAAGCCATTGATGATGCCGCCGAAGGTCTTCTTCACGTCGGTAAAATTGGCGATCGCCCCGCCGACGATGATGTTCTTGATGCCCGGCAACGAACAGACTTTTTCCGTCAGCACTTCAACGGCCCAATCGGGGGGATCGCCGGAGTACTCGGCATAGTTGGCCAACTTCCCACCTCGCGCCACGACGGCATCGGAATAATAGACGCTCGCGCCGCCGCCTGCCGGCAGCATCGCGGTATCGCCGCCCGGAATTTCGATGAACTTAACGGATCCTTTGATCTTGCTGTCGACGGCCATGACCTCCACTTCATCCTTGCTGTAGGCACGCCCAAACTCCGCGGCAAACTGGAAGTTCCAATCCGGGTGGCGGAACTTGGCGTCACCATCAAGCAGTGTCACGGCATCGAGCGCAACCAACTCCCCGTCGCTCTCGCGTGTCACAACGGGATTCACCTCAAGATACTGCGCATCCTCGTTGTCGAAGCAGCTAAACATTTTGCCGGCGAAATCCGCCATCTTCTTCGCCAACGCGCCGGTAAAACCTGCATCCTTGGCAAGCTTTTCAAGCGCTTCGTGGGAGGGAGCCTGTCCCACGTCAAGACACAACCGCTTCACGCGCTCCCAGTTCGATTCAACTTCGATCCCACCGCAGTTGGCCACGAGGATCTCGCTGCCCTCGCGAGTCGATTTCACGGCGCAATAGTATTCCTCTTTATGGGGGACCATTTCAGAGACGATGACTTGCGAAACCGTAATGCTGCCGACCTGGCGGCCGATCATGTCTTTGGTCGCCGCAACAGCACTGTTCAGATCGAGGCCCACTTTCACCAATCCAAGCTTAAACCGGGAACCGAGCGCTTCATGCGCTTTGGCGACCAATTTACTCTGCTTCATCCAGTCGTTGACGTGACCAAGCTTAGAGAGTTCGTCTGCGGAGGTCACAACCGCATACTGGGGGACGTGAATTCCCCACTTCTTCATCAGTCCCATCCCGGGACCTTCTAACACTTTTGCCATGAGAGTTCTCCTTCGTATTCAGCTCAGCCGATCAGGGAGCCGGATTGTAACGGAAATCAACAGGATGACTCAAGACACCAGAAGAACTAAAATGAAGCGGATCAAAAGGCCTAGCGTGGAAGTCCTCGGCCTATTTTTCACTAAGCATGCAAAATATAAAGATTTGCCGTCTCTGATCAGTACTTTGTAGACCGAAGAGACTGGCATCTGAGGCAAAAATAGGCGCTCCGCTCCCCCTGAAAGCGTTGAATGACGCCACCACAGTGATTCGGACAGGGCTGCCCCGCTTTGCCATAGACCAGATGCCGCTGCTTGTATTGGCCTTCTGTTCCATCGGGCGCAAAAAAATCGCGGACGCTTGATCCGCCACAGGCAATCGCCTCATGGAGAACCTCGCACATGATCTGGTAAAGCCTTTCAACCCTGCTCACCGACAGCCGACCTACCTGAACATGTGGGTGCAGACCGGCGCGAAACAGAATCTCATTCGCGTAGATATTCCCGACCCCGGCAATGACTTGTTGGTGCATCAAGAGTGATTTGAGCCGGCCACGTCGCGAGTGAAACAGTCTCACAAAGTCCTGCTGCGACGCGACGAGCGGATCGAGCCCAAATCGGCGGGTGCGATAGCGATCAAGTCCCGCCCTATCCAACATCGAGAGTCGCCCAAACCGACGAGGATTCCAGTACCGTAATTCCGGTTCATGAGTGCTTTTAAACAACATCTTCACATGGACGTGCTGTGGATGTTTCGTCGGCGTAGACTGAAACAGGAGGAGTCCGGTCATCCCAAGCTCGGCCACGACATAGCGACAGACCTTGTCTTTTACAAATCCAAGGGCCACACTCTTGCCGAATCGCTCGACAGACTGCAGGCTGGCGCCGGGATACCACGGCAAAGTCGCGAATCCCTCCCGCACGATATCCGCCCGTCCGACCCACACATCTCCTAGTGGTGCGCCGAGGAGGCGAGAACGGATTTGTCGCGCCACGACTTCTGCTTCAGGGAGCTCCGGCATCACTTATCCAGGTTACGAGGTGGAGAGCAACTCCATTACGCCATGAGGCTTGGAGGAAAGGCAAGACGGTTGAGGGATGAAGAAAAGGATCAGTACCGAAGGATGACAGGATTACGCGGCGCGGCGGAGTTGGCGCACCTGTTCAATGGCGACCTGAAGATTCGGGAGCGGCATGGCGCCTGGTCGCCGAGCCATGACCAACTTCAAGACCTCATCGTAGGTCCGGCCTTCCACGCAACAGAGATAGGCCATGACTACTGATACGGAGCGACCCATGCCTGCCCGACAACAGACCAGTGTCAGGCCTTTGGAGGCACGAGGCTCCAGCCATTGCACCGCTTCCATCAGCTTCACAGGGTCGGCCTTCGCAAATTCCCGAAACGGAATCCGATGGTAGTCGACCCAGGCTGCCGGTGTGATGGAAAACTCTTCTGCCACGAAGAGGAGTGCACTGATGACCTCAGGAGGCCTCTGTGCATCATCGAGGCTCCCCGCTAACAGATGATCCGTAATCAGATGCATAGCGATGTCAGTATAGCGCGACTCTAATGGACGTCAAGCGTTCTCACGGCTCTGCCGTGATGGTTGCGATTCTGTTTCATTGGCCGTTATACTTGAATCTCTATGGTCACACTCACCCAGCAAGAAGTCGAACGCCGTCTCAGTACGGTGAAGTGCGCTATCTGCAAAGAGTCCAGCTTCGGTATTGATGAACGATTCATGGGGGCCGACGGTGACTGGCGGGGCATCTGCAAGAAGTGCTTCTACACCTTCCCCGTCCATACCGATATGGAGTTTTATCTCCGGACACAGCCGGACGTGCCGTTTCACCTGAAGGAGATTTCCTGCACGACCTGCAACCATCGCGGAGTCGACCTCGACTTCCGGGCTACGTTATCCGTCCGGGAAGCCATCTACTTCGTGACCTGCAAGGGCTGCAAGCGACAGTTCCCGGAGCAATCATCGTTGGAAGCGTTTGAATAAGTCAGCCACCATTCTTTCTCATCACTGGTGTATACTAATCCCATGACCGACAAGCCAAAACAGCCAGATCAATCCTCGCCGGATGAAAAACCCAAGGTGAGAAAAGAAATCCCCCTCATCGCTATTCAGGATGATGATGCGGTGATGGCCGAGGAAATGGCGGACCTGTTCGAGGAAGACAAGGTGTCCCACCAGCACGGCAGCTCGGAACCGGAAGCGGACTAAACCCTCTAAGCGCACAGCATTCAGCGAAACGATGAATCAGCCCAGTACTGCAGCACCGGCAGTCCTGCCCTGCTCAAACGCTTTAGCTCTGAGATCGGCAAGAGAACGAATCCAGTCGCTGATCGCCCCGGTCGTCCTCACGCCACCAATCACCCTGTGGGAGCTTCAAGATTCTCCCAATCGCGTTGGCCGTTCATTCCGCTGCGTCTCACCATTTCCATGCAAAACCTGATATCAAAATTTATGATACACGTCCTTTGGAGATAATGCCCAGCTTGTTTGAAAATCGTATTCCGGACCTGGCAGTAGACCTTTGTACTCACGTCGGAAGTCAGC
>JANPKE010000227.1:0-2544 GCA_031425875.1 Nitrospirota bacterium | reverse complement strand
CTGCCGAGCACCTACCGCAGGACACTCAGCAAGAGCAATCAGCAGCAAATAGTGAGGATTCGTGATGCGAGTAGATAATCATGGATCATGGTGTATCAGGGTGTTTTGGCACCAAGTTGGCACCAAACCATCGTCCGCAATCCCCGAATTAGGTATCCCACATTCTCTGTCGTGCCTCACTGACAAGATGGTTGGCCTGGGCTTGAAACGTCTGCATGCTGCCTTCTACGACGGTGAGCGATTGCTTGCACATCACTCGGTCGTTCGGTCTGATACCACTCCACCTTTGCGACTTCCTATGAGGGGGGCTCCTCCGAAGTTGATCGCGAAAATTTGTCGCCCACTGCATGCGATCTTCGAGAGAAGCACGCAATCGGTACAGCGCCAACAGGCCTTCAATAATACTGATGATTTTCGAGGTCGTCGTGGTTCCGTGAAGAAATCCCAGGGCGCCATGTTCTATGGCTTGCCGCACGTCAGCTACCTCCTGTCGCTCTGTCGTTACAATAAAGAGCGAGCAAGGATTGTGAAGCCGATTGAGACTGAGCAAGGAATAGCCATTGAGTGACGCAATGCGCTGAGGACAGATGACGACTTGGTTGGAGTTCAAACGAATATACTTCACGGCTTCTTTCAACGAAGAACAGATATCCACAGTAGCGGCTGGAAGGTATCGCTGGATTATCTCGCAGAGCGCCGGAGCAGGTTCAATGAGCAGGATTGAGGATGACGGGGCGCAAACAGACATAGATATCTCCTTTTCTCAGAGGGGCGGGCAAGGCCATCCATAAGACTGAAGGCAGATGCACGAGGTGACTCGTTTAATTATCAGCCTTGGCGGAAGTATACGCAATGGGAAATACCCTAGTCAGCTCAATACAGGAGGAGCGGCGCCCGTTGATTGTGTATAGGTGGGGACAGATAGGCATTCCCAAGATGTTGACCTACGATTTGTTAGAACGCAGGTATAGGCACAGAGGGGCAAAATCCATGCTTCGTTTCCGAACCGCTGCTCTCCGACGCAGGGCGACGCGCCAAGATGGCGGGAATGGTGAAAGGCTTCCACAAACGCTTGCAGTTCGTTGGCGAGGCAGCAAAGAATCGACGAGCGGCAGCGGCCCAGATTGAGAAGCAACTGATGGGAATCCCGAAAGCCGTCGCCGATGCGACCGTGGACTATCTCGTCGGCTCCGAGATTCGACAACGACTCGCGAAGCGGCCCATGTCAAAGCGAACCAAGATTCTCTTGGAGGCGCTCAGCACCGGGCGCACGCAAGCGCTTAGAGCGGTCTTGTCCGACCCGCTCGGTGCAGAGCTGATCGAGGCGGAATTCCTCCAACGCATGCAGACAGAGCACGCCAAAAACCCCGATGGCGGCAGGCAATGGAAGGTGATGGAAACCCTCGTTGTCGTAAGCGAGCTCCTCCAACAACTCACCGGAGCGATTGAGGCGCAATTCTCCCATTACGATGAACTACCTGTATTCAAGGGCAGCCCGACGCACCAGTCGGAGATGACGTTCCCCGACAGTCACGCTGCGCCCGCGAAAGGTCCGGCAGATGTGCTCCCGGCAGGCGGCGTCCGGGCGTTGAAATGAGTGAATGGGCCCTCGCATTAAGTTGTGAGGCTCCATTCGGCAGGCGGGCACGCTGGCTCATGCGGCGGCGTGCCCACCTGTCAGCCCGCGTCGTAGACGGGGCGGAGTGAGGATCTGATGCTCCTCCCCCGATGTTGCGGGCTCTCGTTCCCGCGCAAGAGCAAACACAAGTGTCTGTCGCACGCCTGTGGAAGATGTCACGAACATTTTCTGCAATACTAAAAGTGACCGAAGACGTTGCTTCGTTTCGAGGGTACGGCATCCAGCTTCACCTCATTGCTGGATTCCTTGCCTGACGTGGAGGCTGGGGCGTTGACATGTTTCTGGAGATTTGGCGATAGGGGTTGCTATCGCGTTTCACCGAAGGCTTCTTAGCTCGGTTTTCGTGCCGCTCCGCGCTCGGTTGCAACGATGGCGAAATTGCATAGAAACCGCCGTGAGGGCGAAGCCTTACAGCTCCCACTCGAATGAGCGCATCAAGCGTTAAAAAGACTTGGTTCCACGTGTGGGGTCTGCATGAAAGAATGAGGTCATCCAGGCTCAATCCGGGACGAGCTCGAATGGCACAACTGACTGCGCGTATGACATCTTCGTTCGCATCGGTTGGCATCTGTGACCCTCTCTGTTAAAAATCGCATGTGCTCAGCTAAGAGACTGAATGATAAGCCGTCTAGCACTGGAAAGTACTGGACCAAGCCCTAGAGCCAAGTCGGGCACCGAAGCTACGTCCAATCGGCCCTATACAGGATCGGTCTAGAGCTCCCGGATGCGCTGCCTACACACGCACCTTGGTGGCAGAGTTGAGTCCGCCCGTGTTGCACGAATTCGGTTTGCCCGCTGGGTTGAACTGGCTCGGTGAGCATATGCGAAAGTATGCGCTGGTCGTCACGGTGACGGTGTGTGCAGAGGATCTCACGCTGCCGGAGGATCAAGCCGTCCTCTTGTTC
>JANPKE010000226.1:0-9457 GCA_031425875.1 Nitrospirota bacterium | reverse complement strand
CCTCACGATCAATGCGATGACCGAGCACGGGTTCAGCGTCGCCATCATTCCGCACACGGCGAAGGTGACGATACTTGGCCTCAAGCAGGTGAATGATCCCGTCAATCTTGAGTCGGATCTCATCGGCAGGTACGTCGAGCGTCTGCTCCAAGAGCGTGGCCAGCTTCCGAAGCCTACCATCAGCATCGATACCGACTACCTGCAGAAACGTGGACTGCTCTAGGATTTACGAAATGGATGCAAGTGGAGATTAGAGATCATGCCACTGTTTCTTCCGGCAACGACTCGTGCAGAAACTCGCATCATGATGGTTGTCGATGGTGAAAATCTTGCGAAGCGCTATGGAGCAATACTAGGTGAAGATGCGCCGATGTCCCACGTTCATTACCAGCGGGATGTGTATGTTTGGTCTCCATACGCTTCTCGGTCGCTTTCCGACATTTCTTGCCACCCATTTGCTGGCGGAACCGCTATGATATTCGGACGATCCAAGAACTCTTGGGGCTTCGGGATGTCAATACGACCATGATCTATAAGCATGTGCTTAATCGAGGCACACATGGCGTCGACAGCCCGGCAGACCGCCAGGTGGCCACAGGACAGCAATTGAACTATGGTACACGACATGGCAGATGAGCCGCTGCTTGAATCGGCAGCGTCCGGACACCCGTCTTTGGGGGATCGGCCTGAGGACGATACGTTACGCAATCTGGTCGCGCGACTGGTGCGGGAGCAACCCTACGCGGTGCTGTGTACGCAGGGCGAAGGGCAACCGTACGGGTCGCTGGTCGCCTTGGCCGTGAGCGATGATCTGCGTTCGGCTGTCTTCGCCACCCCGATCACCACGCGCAAGTACCGCCTGCTCTGCGACTGCGACCACGTGGCCCTGGTCATCGACAGCCGCTCGCACTCGAGCGTGGACATGATGCAAATCGAGGCCGTCACGGCCACCGGACGTGCTCGGCAGGTTTCCCCGGGCGCCGAGTATGAACAGGAGGTCAATCTGCTGGTCGCTCGGCATCCCCAACTGAAGTTGTTCGTTGGGTCCCCCACGACCGCCTTGTTCCACGTCGACATCATCCGATACTTCCATGTGACGCGTTTTCAAGAGGTTCGGCAATGGTCTCTGACCCGTGGGTGATCTCGATCAACGCCGCCTCGTGCGACGACGAGCAGGTCGGCGGCAAGGCGGCCCAGTTGGCACGGTTGCACCGCGCGGGCTTTCGGATCGCCCCCGGATTCTGTGTCACGGTGGCGGCCTACGAGCAATTCCTCCGGGACACGAAATTGCAGCTCGTCGTCCAGATGGAACTTGGCCGCAAGCCATTCGGAGAACTGCGCTGGGAGGAACTTTGGGACACCGCGTTGCGCATCCGCAACCGGTTTTCGGTGGCGAACGTCCCGCTTGCCGTCGCGCAATCGATCAGCCGAGCGGTCCGGCTGCTGGGGCCCCGCACGCCCGTGGCAGTCCGGTCGTCAGCTCCCGGAGAAGACTCGGCCCAGCGGTCTTTTGCGGGGCTGCACGAGTCGTTCCTGCATGTCGTGGGGGAAGAAGCGGTCCTCGAATCTGTCCGTCTGGTGTGGGCGTCGTTGTGGTCGGATGCGGCGCTGCTGTACCGCCAAGAATTGGCCCTCAATCCGCTGACTAGCCGGATGGCCGTATTGATCCAAGAAATGCGGACGGAGGACCGCTCCGGTGTCGCTTTTGGTCGTGATCCCCGGATGGACGAGAACGATCGTGCCGTGATTGAAGCAGTTCCCGGACCCTGCTCTGGGCTCGTTGACGGGAGCGTCGATCCGGACCACTGGCTGATGAGCCGAGCGACGCGTCAAGTAATCTCGTTTCGGTCGGGCCTCCGCGAGGACGGCGAGCAAGCCGCACCGTTGCTGCAGCAGTCCGATCTGGAATCTCTGCTCGTGGTGGTCGATCAGGTGGAAAGCCGACTGGGCTGGTGTCCCGACGTAGAGTGGACGGGGCGTGCCAACCGCTTGACCGTTCTGCAGGCACGGCCAATCACACGCGCCCGGGAGGATCCAAATGACAAGCGGTCCTGGTACCTCACGCTGCGGCCCGACAAGCAACGGCTCCGCCAACTGGGCCAGCGTGTGGCCGAGCAGTTGATTCCTGAACTCCGGGAGCTTGGCGATCGTTTGGCTGCCGAGGATGTGGAGGGCTTGGACGACGCGCAACTGGCGGACTGCATCCAGACGCGACAGTCTTTACTGGAGCACTGGAAACGTGTGTATTGGGATGAGTTCATTCCCTTTGCCCATGGCGTGCGCTACCTCGGGATGTACTACAACGACGCCGTGCATCCCCAGGACCCCTACGACTTCGTGGGTCTGCTGCGGGGGGAAGACATGCTGGCCTCGCAGCGGAATCAATTGCTGCGAGCCCTGGCGCAGCAGGTGCAAGACTCCGCCGCGCTGCAGCGGGCGCTGCAGCAGGCGGTCCACGAACCGGCGGCGGCGAACGACTTCGAGTGGGAGGCATGGGCAAGTCAACTGCCCGCCCTCGCCGGAGGTCGTCAGTTCCTGAAAAATTTTCAGACACTGCTGTGTCAGTTCATGGATGTGGCGTTCGGCGGCCTCCGCCTGAGCGATGAGCCGACGACTCTGCTGCGGAACATCCTGGAGCTGGCGTCCCAGATGCGTCCCCCGGTCGCGCACGCCGCAAGCGACGACGAAGAAGCGATTCGATCATTGGAACAGCGACTTCTTGACGCCGTGGGAGCAGCTCGACACGCCGAAGCTCGGGAAGTGATGCGGCTGGCCCGACTGAGTTGGCAACTTCGCGACGACGACAACCTGCTCGTCGCCCGTCTCGAAAGCCAACTCCTTCGAGCTATGCAAGCCGCCGGCAACCGGTTGAAAGCGGTGGAGAGGCTGAACGCTGACGCGGAAGTTGGCATGGGAGCGGTCGCACCAATTTGTGCCGCGCTCCGCGAGCCTGCCCAGATGCCGTTGTCGCTACTGACCTTCAAACCAGTGGACCCGCGTTCGACCTTGCGGGCGCCGGGCGAGGTGCCACGACAGTTAGTGGGACAGCCGGCAGCCCATGGATTGGCGACAGGTAACGTGCGGGTGATTCGCGGTCCGCAGGACCTAGGCAACTTTCATGCAGGCGAAGTGCTTGTCTGCGATGCGATTCAACCGATGATGACGCATCTGGTACCGCTGGCGGCGGCCGTGGTCGAACGCCGCGGCGGGATGCTCATCCATGGCGCGATCATCGCCCGCGAACTCGGAATCCCCTGTGTGAATGGAGTGGCGAACGTCGTTGACTTGCTTCAGGACGGCGAGGGCGTCACCGTCGATGGCTATCTCGGCATCGTGACGGTGGGGCCGGCGGAATTCAGGCTCGAAACGGGATGAGGAGTACCTGGAGTCTTGAGCTGCGACAACGAGTTTTGATCGAATATTTCGTTATCCCGGCATGACCCCCTCACGAGAGGTGTCATCGGTCCTGCTGCCAGCGCCGGGATGGGGCAACATTCCAGTCTCGAGGGCCGGCGCATGAGGGAGCCCCGTCACATCGAGAATCTCCTGTTCGTTGAGGGTCTCACGAGCGAGCAAGGCTTCGGCAAGCAAATCGAGTTGTCTGCGATACGCGCTGAGAAGCCGACGGGCCTCGTCGTAGCTCTCGTCGATAATCTTGAGCACTTCGGCGTCGATGACTTGAGCCGTCTCCTCGCTAAACGGCCTCGCATCTCCGTAACCGTTTAAGCCGCTGAGATAGGGGTTCTCCCGTGGCGCGAGCTGCACGAGGCCAAGTCGGTCACTCATGCCCCAACGTGTAACCATTCGGCGGGCGAGACCAGTAGCTTGCTCAATGTCGTTTTCAGCTCCAGTGGTCCGGGTCCCGTAGACAATCTCCTCGGCTGCCCGCCCTCCCAGCATGCCAACAATCCTCGCGCGTAAATAGGCTTCCGGGTAGTTGTAGCGATCGCTGTCGGGGCGCTGATAGGTAACGCCCAGAGCCTGCCCGCGTGGCACGATCGTCACCCTGTTCACGGGATCGGCGCCAGACACCACGAGACCGAGGATGGCATGTCCACCCTCATGGTAGGCAATGTGTTCTCGGTCGGACCGGCTCATGAGAATCGGGCGTTCGGGGCCGAGCACGATCTTCTCGAGCGCGTCGAGGAAGTCCTTGTGGCGGACCTCCTGTTGCTCGCGGCGTGCTCCCAGTAATGCAGCCTCATTGACGAGATTCTTCAAGTCGGCCCCTGAGAGCCCCGGCGTCATCGCGGCCAGGTTTCCCAGTATTGCGTCGTTCGCGAGCGGTACATGGCGGGTGTGGACTTTCAGGATCGCCTCTCGTCCTGTCCGGTCTGGGAGATTCACCACGACGCGCCTGTCAAAGCGTCCGGGTCGCAAAAGCGCTTTGTCTAAGACGTCAGGCTGGTTGGTTGCCGCCAAGACGATGATGCCTTGCCGACTCGAGAACCCATCCATTTCAGTCAGGATTTGATTTAAGGTTTGCTCCTGCTCGCTGGACCCACCGATCGCCATCTGTCCGCGTGCGCGCCCGATAGCATCGAGTTCGTCGATGAACACAATCGCAGGGGCATTCTCGCGCGCTTCCTTGAAGAGATCTCGTACTCTCGCTGCGCCCACTCCTACGATCATCTCCACAAACTCCGCGGCGCTCATCGAGAAGAAAGGCACCCCCGCCTCTCCTGCCACAGCTTTTGCGAGAAGGGTCTTCCCAGTCCCCGGCGCGCCCACCAGCAGCACGCCTTTTGGAGCCGTCCCTCCGAGGCGGGTATACTTCTTGGTATCCTTGAGAAAGTCCACGATCTCGACTAATTCGTTTTCAGCTTCGTCGATGCCGGCAACATCCTCGAAGGTCACCTTCGCAGTTTGCTCCTGGTCATAGCGGCGGGCTCTGCTCTTGCCCATGCCCATAATTCCTCCGCCCATCATGCCACCGCCTTGCTGCGCAGCCCGACGGAAGAGCCAAATATAGAATCCGATGAAAAGCAGGCCAGGGCCGAAGCTAAAAAAGATCGTCGCCCATGGGTTGCCGCCTTCTTCAATAGGTTTTGCACTGATCTCGACCCCGTTCGTGATTAAAAATTGTTCCAAACTTGGGTCTACGAAGGAGGGGAGTGTCGTGGTGAACACACTGATGGGTTTAGGCGCGCTGCCGGAAACCGCAGCACGCTCGTCCGTGATTTTGGCCTCGCCACTGGACGCCGTACCCTTTTCACCCACCGGCGGATAGGTGATCACTGCCGTGAAGCGGCCCGTGATGGTGTCCCCCTGACTGTAAATCGCCGCGACGTTGTGCTTCCCTACCTCCTGCTTAAAGAAGGTGTAGGGTACTGTGACTGGCGCTTCCGGGCTCGGGATTAGAAACTTTCCAAGCAAGAAGTTGGCCATCAGGATGAGCACGAACCACAGCCACGTCTTGCCTGGCGGCACCTGTGCCTGCTCAGTCCTCTTTCGGGCACTAGGTTCACTGTCGGGTGGCTGGCGTCTGTCAGGTGTGGCGTCGCTGTCGTTCCGTCTCGTCTGCTGTTCCGTCACGCGCATGGTGAGCTCCTCAGACGTACTGTACGTGAGAAATGTAATGAATAGGCCTAGGAGATATGCTAGCCAGCATCCGAGTTACTTGGTGGAAATCCAACACTAGCGCAAGTGTTCCCAGGATACCTTTGGCAATCCTATAGTCTGACACCTAAACTGTCTAAGAAACAAGCTGTGAGCTAGAGCAGTTCCCAGCTTCATGTGCGATCGGGCCAGTGTCACAATGGAGACGAGAGAGAGGAGTGCACCGAAATTCTCAGAAAAGGATAACGGAGATATGACAAATGAGCGGACTTTACGTTTGTGCCCTGATAAGCCTAACTGCGTATCGACTCAGGGCAGGGACGAGCGTCATGCCATTGCCCCGTTCCGATACACGAGGTCGCGAACGGAAGCGAAAGAGACTTTAAAGGCTGTGATAGCGACCCTGCCACGAACTCAACTCGTCGAAGAGGACGAGGCCTATCTCCATTACGAGTTCACGAGCCTCCTGCTTCGATTTGTCGACGACGTGGAGTTTCTCTTCGACGAGGCCACGAAGACCGTTCACTTCCGTTCAGCCTCGCGTACCGGCTATAGCGATCTTGGCGTCAATCGGCGACGCATGGAGCAAATGCAGGCGCTCGTACGTGAGAAACTCTAACGGTTGCGACGATTGCCTTCGACCTAACTTATATATCGGATAATTGAAGCGTGTGACAGACTGCTCAAGTCTCATGTGAAGTACCGCTTCTCCTTCGATATGCCTTCGCTCAAGACCGATTAAGACTCTAGGCCTTGCTGGAGCGATGCGGCGCATTTGGCAAGACAAGAGCCGAAGCTCGAGAGGAGAGGATGGGGATCTGTCAGTCATACATTGCGCTACTGTACCCGACTCTGGTTCTGAGTCTCTTGCTCGGGTGCAGTGAAGTTGCCGATCCTGTGGCTAATGGTCAAACCCATGTCTTGGAGCAGGGGTTTCGCAACACCAATCCTGCATTTGCTCCTCCAAGCCTTTTGGACCGTTTGACATTTATCCCGGCGCGAACGTGGGTCACGACGGTTCATCCACGGACTGTGAATCTGCCACGCGTTGAGAACGATGGTAGTGCGCTCACGAACACTCGAACGGACGCCACTGTGACGTGGGTGGGGCATTCCACCGTCCTCGTTCAGCTCGGTGGCGTGAATGTTCTGACCGATCCTCAATGGTCTGATCGGGCGAGCCCGGTCACCTTTGCCGGTCCCAAACGGTTGATGCCTCCCGGGGTGCCGTTGGAACGTCTTCCGGCCATCGATCTCGTCCTGATCTCGCACGATCATTACGACCATCTCGATGTAGAAACCGTTCAACAACTTGCTCGCCTATATCACCCGTTGTTTCTTGTCCCTCTTGGATTAAAGGCATGGTTTGTAGAACTTGGGATCTGGGAGGTGGAGGAATTGGATTGGTGGGAAAGTCGGCAGGTTTATGGACTGACGGTGACGTGTCTCCCTGCGCAGCATTTCTCTGGGCGTACGCTGTGGAATGGCAATCGACGGCTGTGGAGTGCATGGGCGGTGGTGGGAGAGAAGAAGCGGTTTTTTTTCGCCGGTGATACAGGGTATTCCCCTGACTTCACGGAAATTGGTGATCGCTTAGGGCCTTTCGACTTAGCGGCGATCCCCATTGGGGCTTATCTGCCGCCTGCGATGATGAAGATGACTCATGTGACGCCCGAAGAGGCCTTACAGCTCTTCGCGGACATCAAAGGAGAACGTTTTGTAGCAATACATTGGGGGACGTTTGACATGACAGAAGAGCCGATTGAGGAGCCGCCCCAGCGATTGGAGGCTGAGGCTCATCGACTGGGACTCGACCTTTCGAAGGTGTGGGTCTTGAAGCATGGAGAGACGCGCGAATGGTGATAGAAATGTAGGAAGTTGACCCAGGAATGGCTGGTAATCCGCTGCCAATGAGGACGAAACGAATGTGAAACGTCTGATTCAGTAGCGCAAACAAAACCGAGTACCCCCAGATGTAATGACTGAGATTCCTGCCAATTCCGAGCCAAGGAGCTTCGGTTGTCATGATCCCTTCCTGGTGCTTGAGCACTTTACCCCTTTTGTAAAAGCTAAAACTAGGGATGATACCAGGCTGGCAATTCCTCCTTCCCTGTTATAAGGCGCTGTCACTCAAATCAGTCACGACACCAATTGATCGGGAGCGTGAGACCCCTCTTGGTCCCAAAGGGAAATCCCAGCTTCCGAGCACAAACGCAGTCGATAGCCGTTGTGTCTACGTCGGATATGATTCGCTGGAAAAAACTGGAGCGATCGGTGCAAGGGCAGACGCACGCCACGAACAAGAGGGGGAGCTCACGTCGGGAGCCAACGGCGCATGGTGAGCGCATATGTGTGTCCCCCAAAGGCCGATGGGCATTAGACAGCGTGAAGGGAAGTACCGTGCTAATGTCTCCCAAGAATTACGCGATCTTTTCCCAAGGCGAGGCGGCGGATGCCGTGTTCTATATCCAGGTGGGTACGGTCAAACTGACCGTGCTCTCGCCGCAGGGCAAAGAAGCCGTGGTCGCGATTCTGGAACGAGGTGCTTTTTTAGGGGAATCCTGCCTCGCCGGACATTCGGCACGTGCCGCGTCGGCGACCACTTTGGAAGACTCCACGCTCGTGCGCCTCGACAAAGATGCGATGATCCATGCGCTTCATGAAGAGCACCTGTTCTCCGAACTGTTTATGTCCTATCTGCTGGCTCACACGATGCGCGTTCAAGAGAATGTGGTGGCTCAACTCTTCAGTTCCAGCGAAAAGCGGCTTGCGCGGGTCTTGCTGTCGATGGCCCATTTTGAGAACGATCGCAAGCCCGAGACAGTCATCCCGAAGCTCAGTCAGGAGACATTCGCCGAGATGATCGGTACGACGCGCTCTCGGGTAAGTTTCTTCATGAATAAGTTCCGCAAACTTGGCTATATCGACTATAACGCCGAGATTTGTGTGCGCAGCTCACTCTCCAATGTCCTTCTCCACGACTAGTTACTCCAGAAGTCCAGTCCTGATGGCCGTTCCGATGATCGCGTGACATGTGGGCCGCCGTCAGCAGCCATACGCCCTCCTGAATGTCTACAAGCTGTCCGCTTTTGACCAGACTGCGAATAGGTTTTAGCGGATAGTGCCAATCGTGCAGAGCGCAGAAATTACTTTAGCAATGATCTGGTTTGTGGCGGGAGCCGGAACCATGACGTTGTTGTATTACGCGGTGAGGCTCTCCTGTGCGTGGAGGGCGAGCGGGTCCGTCGCTGCAAGTCGTTCGGCCGTCCGAACCAGGCTCGCGGCGGTATCTCTTGACACCCATATCGCCACGGAATGGACCGACGGCCGCAGACGGTTGGACGCGATACTGTCATTGATTGAGGCTCTCGCGGTGTCGCTGGAGCGGGAGGCGGAAAAATTAAGCCGCCTCGACACCTCCGATCCGTTGTATGAACGGGCCGCACGCAGTATGGTGAATTCAACCTTGCGTCGGTTCACTTTCGACCAACATCTACGGGATGAGTGCCGTGTGTTAGTCCCCCTGCTGGAGTTCTGTGGTAAAGATCTGGCTGAATTTGGGGGGGTGAACACCACTGAACAGTTAGCGGCGCTTGCCGAAATCAGTGCGGCGATACAGTCCGTCGATCGTGGCTGATTCCAGGATTCATATACAATCCTGATGGTCTGGCGATAGGCCCCCAACCTGAATCGTGAGCGGACTTCATATTGCCACCCCCAGAGCCCCTCTCACGAAGGATCTTCCAGACTCTGATATGAGTTCATCCGATATTCGCCCGGTCCTTGAGCCCGCGCGTCGTATCTCCGCATACTAAGGTGTCTACGTTGTGCCAGGGTAATTACCAGGGCTCAACCGGCATTTATGTACTATAAAATAGAGCCAAGTTTCTAAATTGCG
>JANPKE010000225.1:0-4745 GCA_031425875.1 Nitrospirota bacterium | reverse complement strand
ATAGCGGCATAGTGGCGTGCAGTAGAAGGTTTCGTGCATTATGCGGGGTAGCCCATCTTCAGTTGCCAATAAATACACCCGACCCCCTTTTATTCACACGTCCTTTTTCTTCTTCTCTAACCTTTGCCACAGACAACCCTGAGCGAGGCTGGCGTTCAGATCGTGTTTCGGAACCTTCTAATGCGCACTCAGATCAATGGCGCATATGAGCCCTTGTGGAATCCGGAAGCAGACGGAACGACCTCTGCATTTTCCCGCCCTGGGCGCCAAAAGGTATGAGACCGTACACATACTGGTCGGTCGCCAAATAGACGAACTCATTGGGCGCAGGTTGCTGGCGGAGGGCTACTCTCAACCCTTCCTTCACGCCAGTCAGTCGAACCGAAGAAATCTCGCTGCCGGGAGGCAGCAGTCCGCATGAGTCGAGCCACTCGCGCAGCGAGCCTTCCGGCGATCGCTCGAACATGCTGATAGTCAATCCCGGAGGTTCATGGTCGGCAAACTGGCCGACCGCGAGGTCTTTCCTTAGAAAGCGCACGCGCTGGACCGCCGGAGGCCGCGTGGTTGTCTGGAGGGGGCCTTCCGTGAGAAGCACGTAATCTTTTGGATAATATTTAACAGTAAAGCCATAGGTGTGGTCAGTATACTTCTCCCGGCCCTCCGTCTGGACGACAGTCGACGACTCCGTCGACTTGCCGATTTGCCGCACCGTGCCGTCGCAACTGGCCAACACGACGCCCGCGACAATCATTATTGAGCACCAACCGGCTCGAAACAGAATCGGTGTACCGTTCGCCATCTGATGTTCCCCTCGTACTTGGTGCCCCTGTGTTTGAACCCGACGAATCATCACGTCAATCCACCGATCGGCTAACAAAGAATGGTGCACAGCTGATTAGGCTCATTCCTACTTGCTTCATCTTGCACGGAGGTAGCGAGGTTGTCAATGCATTCGGCGCGCAAATGGGACTTCCGGGCCAGGCCGCTGCAATGCCACAAAATGCACGCGTTACTGAATTTTTCAGTCAAACACGTCGTGCGTGGAGTTGAGCCCTGCGGACTGCCCCGAACACTTCGGACACACGAAAGCGGCAGGCCATCGGCTCTGGGGCATGAATTCGAGGCAGGCCCGCATGTCCTTCGGATACTCCGGTCGGCCCATGTCCGTATTGATCTCAATAAGACCAACCGGAGTCAATCGGAGAAGCTTCAGAGGGCATTTCTAAATTGAGTTGACACAGAAGAAATAGTGCGACCGCTTGACACTAGGTAATTTGCTATGTTACATGGCCCTGCGTGGTCCGAGAGAACGGTGGCATGGTAGACAACTTTCCCGGCCTGTAGTTGTGCCTGGATGGTTTCTGTTGCCATCCGCGTGGTAGGATTGGCTTATTTTCGATGCGGTGGCCCAAAGGGGGACACAACTGATGTGCCCCAAGAGGTAGGACCTCGTCGATAGACCAAACTCACTATTTAGAAAAATAAGGAGGCAGGAATGACGGGAAGGAATTTCGGTTTGGCGATCATGATGATGGGGAGCGCTCTGATTCTATCAGGAGGCATGGCCTTCGCTGAAGATGAGCCCCCATTGCCCCCGGTTCCAGCCGAGTATGCGGACAAACATATGCCGGCTGGAGGGTGGACGGATCCTAAGGCTATCGAAGAGGGAGAGCAGATTTACAAGGGCGACGTTAATCCGAACGTCAACTGTGCCAGCTGCCATGGCAAGGACGGTCAACCGGTCAAGAAAGGTGCGCGGGATATGCGCGATCCTAAAAATATCTGCCGTTGGTCCGATAGTTTCTGGTTCTGGCGGATATCGGAAGGTGTCCCGAAGACGAAAATGAAAGGTTTTAAGAACGGCCTGACAGAGGAGCAAATCTGGCATGTGATGGCGTTTGAGAATATGTTCTCGAACGGGGGCAAGCCGCACGACCACTCGTGTTACAAACCTTAATAAGTAAGCGGGTCACGACAATGCCCTGAACCGGGGTGAAACCATTCGGTTCGTCCCACTTCTGCATGAGAGAAGAAACTATCAGGGCAGTCCAAAATCAAAGGAGGCACCATGTCTATTAGTTTTTCCCGTTACGTGCGCACCGCCGGACTGGTGGGCGTATTTATCATGACTCCATATCTCGGCATCAATGCAGGCGTGGTGTCGGCGGAGACCATCAAGGCCCAACTGGGATTTGCACCCAATGTTCCCCCTCCCATCAAACGAACCGAGCCCGCCAACATCGTGGTCAACCTAACAGCGGACGAGTGGACCGGTCCGCTGAGCGACGATAACAATTATGAGTTCTGGGGTTTTAATAAGAGCGTGCCAGGCCCCATGATCCGCGTCATGGTGGGCGATACGGTTGAAATCCGCCTCAAGAACAGTAAGGACAGCAAGGAATCTCACAATATCGACTTCCATGCGATCACGGGACCAGGCGGCGGAGCGAGCCTGCTCAATAGCGAGCCAGGGCAGGAGAGCGGGGGAAAGTTTAAGATGATCATTCCTGGCATCTTTTTGTATCACTGCGCCACCGCATCACCATCCATTCCCGAGCACGTTGCGAATGGCATGTACGGCACGATCGTCGTTGAGCCAGCGGGTGGGCTGAAGCCTGTCGATAAAGAATTCCAGATCATGCAAAGCGAGTTTTACACGAAAGACGGCTATTCCAAGGGCGATACCTTAGAGTTTTCGTACGAAAATGGGTTAGACGAGCGCCCCTCCCATGTCGTCTATAACGGCCATGCGAGCAAGATGGTTAAAACTCCTCTTCGAGCCAAGGCTGGAGAAACTGTTCGGATTTTCTTAACCAACGCAGGACCCAACTTTGTCGACTCTTTTCAGCTCCTGGAACAACCGTTCGACAGGGTGTACAGCGAGGGTTCTTTGACCTCAGCACCGGCGGAGAATGTCAAGGTTACCAGGGTTCCGACAGGTGGAGCTGTCATGGTCGAGTTTAAAGTCAAGGCGGGCACCTATACGTTAGTTGACCCAGTGACTGATCGAAAGGACAAAGGCGCCCTTGGCCTGCTGAAGGTAGATTAGAGGAACTGACCGCCTAGGCTTTCTACAAGAGTAATTCCAAATCAAAGGAGGCGTCATGCCCAAGAGTTTGTTGCATAATATGCGTCATGCCGGATTGATCAGCGCATTGGTCATGGCTCCGTGTCTTGCCATCAATGCAGGCGTGGTGTCAGCGGAGACCATCCAGGCCCAACTCACGAAGGCACCCAATGCCCCCGCTCCCATCACACGAACCCAGCCAGCCACCGTCGTGGTCAACCTGGAAGCGTCCGAGTGGGTGGGTCCGATCAGCGACGACAATAATTACGAGTTCTGGGGTATTAATGGAATGGTGCCAGGCCCGATGATTCGCGTCATGGTGGGCGATACGGTTGAAATCCGCTTGAAGAACAAGAGCGGCAGCAAGCAGAGCCACAATCTTGACTTCAGTAAGGTCAGTGGCGGAGCAGCCCTGGTCAATGCGGAGCCCGGGAAGGAAGCTCAAATCACATTTAAGGCCGCCAACCAAGGCGTCTTTGTCTATCAGTCCTCCACTGCAGCGCCATCCAACATACAACATGTTTTGAGTGGCATGCACGGCTTGATCGTAGTTGAACCGGTTGGTGGGCTGAAGCCTGTCGAAAAAGAATTCTATGTCTTGCAGAGCGAATTCTACATGAAGGATGGTAAGAAGAACGATACCCTGGCTTATTCAGAGCAAAAGGTGAAAGATGCGGATGCGTCTTATATCGTGCATAATGGCCATATGACCGCGCTGGTCAAAGTTCCGCTCCGATCTAAAGTAGGAGAGACCACTCGATGGTTCTATGGCAATGCCGGAGTCAACTTTGATTCTTCGTGGCACGTCATCGGCGAGATGTTAGACCGGGTCTGGCCAGCAGGTAACGTGGCAAAAGCGCCACTTGAGAGTATCCAAAGCACCCTGGTGACACCAGGTGAAGCGACCATAGGAGAATTTAAAGGCGAAATGCCCGGCACGTTTGTTTCGGTTGACCACTCGCTCTTCCGCACCGAAAAAGGCGCCCTTGGCCTGCTGAAGATAGATGGTCCAACCAATCCTGCCCTGTTCAAAGGGCTGTAGTAATCTACCGGGAACGGATCGTACCAGAGTAACGTAAAACGGGGAGGGAGAGGCGACGTCTCTTCCTCCCCGCATTACGATTAGGCATCTGAGTAGCTGTGGGGATTTCTAAGGCAACTTCGTGTTAAGACGATCTCCACACCGAGACCGGTACCATCAATGCTGGTAGAACAGATTGCTTCTGCAGAAGGTATTGACAAAGCAAGGAGTCTCCTGATATTAAGCATGCGCTTAACGCGTCACGGATCTGAGAAGATGTCCTTTGCCGATTTTCGAATTTCAACCATCGGCAATCAGGCAGGAGGGTCGGCCATTTCCCTTTCAGCGGCTTCCGACTTACGCGCAAACACTTCTCCAAACCTAAACAAGCATCCCTCGCTGTGTGGTCTGATGTCGTGGGTCACGCAGCAGTCCGGCGGTGCAACAACTTCACATACAGGAGGGTCGAAATGAAAAGCAGAAGAAGCAACTGGGTGAGCGGCATCGGGGCTGTTGGGCTGGCTGTCGGATGCCTGGCACTGCCCGGTTTCGGCTCAGGAGTCACCCCTGCCGAAGCGGCTGAGTCGCAGAGCGCTCGGTTTGCCGTGCTAGAGTCCATGAATAATGAGGGGGCGCTGGATAATGAGACGGGGCTGG
>JANPKE010000224.1:0-4995 GCA_031425875.1 Nitrospirota bacterium | reverse complement strand
GTGCAGGACTGTCGCCAGAAGGGCAGAAGCGGGCCGAACAAGCAGCGGCAAGAAGAGATCTACCGAGGCTGGGAGAGATCCTGTCGCAGGAGCGAGTGACCAAACGGTCAGCGCACAGAATTTTGGACGTGCTGGAGCTGTGTGGACAAGCTGAAGTCCTCTCGAAAGGACGCACATTAGCCAAGGGTGAACGGCCACTGGTCCAAGCGTTGGACCGACTGGAGAATGTGTACCAGTTGCTCTGCGCAACCGGGTTTCAAGAGACCGTCTTGTTGGATCTTGGAGAATTCAGAGGGTTTGACTACTATGACGGGATCGTCTTTGACGTCTTTACCGAGGGTATTGGGGTGGAGTTAGGCGGTGGTGGGCGCTATGACCAGCTCATCGGACGATTCGGTCGGAACCTTCCGTCGACCGGATTTGCCCTCACTGTGGACCGGCTCTTCCGAGGGCTGAGCCTTCCCGACAGGACAAAGTCTGTGGGGCCAGAGGTCTTGGTGGTTGCGCCTCGAGGGTTATCGATGCGATTAGTTTCGGTCGCACAACAACTTCGCCAGGCGGGGATACGAACGGTTCAACAAGCGGTAGATCCATCGGAGCGGGACTTGGTTGGTGTCGCGGTCAAGGCTGGTCTTGAAGCGAATATCGGTACTATTATAGTCGTCGGCGTGGACCGTTCCAAACCCGAGCAGGTCGTGGTGCTCCATCCGGGGCATGGCCGAGGAATCGTAAGATCGCCCGGTCGCGCTCATCTTCGGAAGAGAACGGTCTCGACCGCAGGTCTCATCGCAAGCCTGCGTGCTGACCTTGAAGGGACCGTATGAAATCCGTCGGGATGATGGATCTCTCTCAACCGAAACTTCCTCCACAAAACTTGGAGGCGGAGCAGTCGGTGCTCGGTGCCATCCTCCTCGATAACGCCGCCATGCCGAAGGCGATGGAGCTGCTGGTAGAGGAAGATTTCTATCGGACAGCCCACAAGAAAGTCTTTCAAGCCATGCTTGAGCTGTCCGACACCGGCGAAGTGATCGATCAGATTACGCTGACCGAGCGATTGAAATCTCGCGGTGAACTTGAAGCGATTGGAGGCGCTGCCTTTCTCGCAGAACTGGTCCAGATCGTTCCCAGCTCAGCCAATATCCGGTATCACTGTAAGATTGTTCGGGACAAAGCAGTGGCCCGTCAGTTGATCAGCACCTCTACCGAGGTGCTGACGAGAGGCTATGAAGGCACCGCCTCAATCGATGATCTGCTGGATTTTGCCGAACGATCGGTCTTCAGCATTGCGCAAGGCAAACTGGAACGGTCGTTCAGCCCGATCAGCCAGGTCATTAAGGAAAGTCTGGATGTCATCGATAAACTTTCGAAGCGAAAGGAACACGTCACGGGGGTTCCCACGGGGTACTACGACCTCGACGATATTACCGCCGGGCTTCAGCCTTCGGACTTGGTGGTGGTGGCGGGGCGGCCAAGTATGGGCAAGACAAGCCTTGCGTTAGGGTTTGCCACTCATGCCGCCATTCACGCCAATACGGTGGTCGGGATCTTCAGCTTGGAAATGTCCAAGCCACAGATCGTTCTGCGCATGCTCGCGTCGGAAGCGCGGGTGGATTCGCATGCGTTGAGGACGGGGAAGCTTCAAAAAGAAGACTGGTGGCGATTGGCAGAGGCGGCTGGTCGGTTGGAGCTCGCGCCGATCTATATCGACGACACGGGCGGCATCACAGTCCAGCAAATGCGAGGCAAAGCCCGCCGGCTCAAAGCCGAGAAGGGGCTTGATCTCCTCATCGTGGATTATCTCCAACTGATGCAAGGGCGAAGCGATTCGGAGTCTCGTCAACAAGAGATCTCCGATATTTCCCGCTCATTAAAGGCCTTGGCGAAGGAGCTGAATGTGCCGGTGGTTGCCCTCTCCCAGTTGAGCCGAGCGGTGGAGGCCCGGAAGCCGCCGATCCCCATGCTGGCCGACCTGCGCGAGAGCGGAGCGATCGAACAAGATGCCGATGTAGTCATGTTCATTTACCGTGAAGATGTGTACGACCAGAATTCAGAGCGCAAAGGAATCGCCGACATTATCGTCAGTAAACACCGTAATGGACCCATTGGGAAAAAAGAGTTGTTTTTTCAGGACCGATTTGCCAAATTCGAGAGCCTCGATCTTCGTGAGTCGTAGTGGAGTGTCGTTTGCGCATCGTCCGGACACTCGGTATAATCACTGCATAGACTCACCTTTTACGTGTCCTAACCTAAGAGAGATGCGGAACACACGAACGGTCTTCGACAATCGGTTGCTCAGATTGTATGGGAGGCCCTTGTTGGGGACGATACTGCTCTTTCTGTTCCTTTCTGGCACCATGGTCGCCTGCGCAGCCGCACCTCAGCCGCAGGCAACGCTTCCTCCGCCAGCCACAACGTCGCCACCTCCGCTACCGACTCCGGAGTCCGACGCGACCTACCATTTCATGATGGGACATCAAGCGGAACTCGCGCAGGACCTCGACGGCGCCTTGAAGGAATATCATGCCGCTCTGAAGGTTGATCCCAAGTCCCGCGAGGTCAAGTCTCGTTTGGCCGCACTGTATTTTGCGTTGGGTAATGTGACCCAAGCGGTGCAGTATGCGGATGAAGTCGGAGAAGGAACGGGACAGGAACCGCAAATGTTGACCCACATGGCCGGCATCTTGGCCAGCGCGGGGAAGCCGGAGCGTGCCGTGGAGTTACTGGACAAAGCCATCGAGAGTGATCCGGAACGAGGCGAATCCTACTTCCCGAAGGGACTCATTCTCTTGAACCAGAAGCGCATGGCCGAGGCGGAGCAGGTCGTCAAAAAAGGGTTGCAATATACCGCAGATTCGCCGATCGGCTACTACTATTTGGGCCGTATTTCGATCGAAGCGGGAAATAGCGAGCAGGCGGTGGCCAACTTCGATCGGGCCATCGCCGTGAACCAGGCGTTCGAGCCCGCCTATTTAGCTCAAGCATCGGTCTATGAATCACGCCAAGAGAAGGACAAAGCGATCGTTGTGCTCAAGAAGTATCTTCAGCAAGTGAATCCTCGGAACAGAGATATTCGACAACATCTGGTCCAGTTGTATGTCGCGACCAAAGATTACGCTGGAGGTCTTGCGGAGCTGGAAAAGCTGCTGGAAGACAACCCTGGCGACCTCGATGCACAGTTACGCATGGCGCTCATCTATGGAGAGAAGAAAGAGTTTACCAAGGCGATCAGCCAATTGACCGAGATCTTGAAGGCGAAACCAGCTGAGCTAAAAGTGAGAGATTATCTCGGGTACTTGTACGAAGAGACTAAGGACGTCTCCAAGGCGATGGAGACCTATCGCTATAATATTCATCTGGATCCAAAATTTGCCGACAGTCATATTCATTTGGGTGTGCTCCTCTATCGACTCAAGCAATTTTCGGAGGCAGTGACGCATCTCGATGAAGCCGTCCGCCTCATGCCAAAACAGCCCGAGCCACATATCGTCCTCGGGCTGGCTCATTTCCAGAGCGAGCAATTCGAAAAGGCATCTCAGGCGTTTGAGGAGGGGATTCGGCACAATCCCAAGAATGCCGATCTCCATTTCAATCTCGGCACGGCCTATGACAAGTTGAACCGGTTTGAAGAGGTGGAGCGTTCCATGGAAACAGTGCTCTCCCTCGACCCCCATCACGCTGATGCCTTGAACTACCTTGGGTACAGTTATGCGGAGCGCGGCATTAAGATCGATCAAGCCTTGTCCCTGACGAAACGGGCCGTCGCGCTTAAGCCGGAGAACGGTTACTACATCGATAGTCTAGGATGGGTCTTGTATAAATCAGGCTTGCTGGCTGAGGCCCTCATGGAGATCAAGAAAGCCGTGGCGTTGGTCGGCGATGACCCCGTCATCTACGAGCATCTGGGAGAAATTTATTTGAAGCAGCAGAAAGTGTCCGATGCGCGTGATGCCTGGCTCCATTCGTTGGAGATCGATCCCTCTAATGACAAGCTGCTCCAACGCTTCCGCGAACAAGGTCTGGCCAATTCAGCCAATGAAGACCGCATCCAGCAAGCCAAGCGCCGCATAGCAGAGAAGACGCCAAGTCCGGTAGCCACTCCCTAAGTCCATCCACGACACTCCACCGCCAGTCCCCATTCGAAGAGGACAGACACCACGCGCAGACCTGCCCGCCGCCAGGCAGGCGGGCGCGGAGATGGCTGTCAGTCCCAAGAAAAGTGTCAATTCTTGGCTCTCGGGAACAGATTACGGAAGGAACGAAGCCTCCTTCCGGATCGATCACGCGCCGATTTCTCGTAAGTTGTTGCATCATCAGGGATCGATGGTACGCTAAGCCTTGTCATTGATCGGCACCAAACCTGCTAGAGCAACCGGTAGGCGGCAACAGAAGCGCCGCAGGTTATGACAGGGTATGAAACGGGCCGTCAGTGAACCATCAACAAGGAGGCAGGACGATGTTGAAGGCAATGCGGAAACAAGAGGGGTTTACCCTCATTGAGTTGATGATCGTCGTGGCGATCATCGGGATCCTGGCGGCCATCGCCATTCCCAACTTCATTCAGTATCAGATGCGGTCGCGGACGTCTGAGGCCAAGACCAATCTGAGCGCGATCAAGACAGCGAACCTGGCGTTCCAAGCTGAGAACCGGTGCTACCTTTCCACAAATGCACCAGCAATAGCAACGCCAGCAGCTATTCCGAACAACGGTGCTTTGGTGGCATGGCCGGTTGCGGCTGCGGCTGCTTCGGGTGTGGTGCAATGTTTCACTCCCGCCGGTGTGGCGGCCACAGCGCAGGGAACTTTTGGTGATATCGGATTTGTGCCGGCCGGTTCGGTTCGGTATCAATATAGTTTGCAGGCTACTGCAGCAGCTACGGTAGCTCCTGGGCCGGTAAAGGGTGGGGGTACGTGCGTTTCGCCTCTTGCAGCCGGCCCTGGCAACACTCCGACCACCGGGTTCCTTGCTTCATCGGAGGGAGACTTGGATGGCAACGG